>CAZVUG010000009.1:0-100089 GCA_964629675.1 uncultured Candidatus Saccharibacteria bacterium | reverse complement strand
AATCCTGATTTAGTTAATTTTAGAATGCCTAATTTATAAAACAAAACAAAAAACAATGTCTAGTAAAAAAATACTTATTATCTTAATTATAATTTTAGTCTTAGTTTTAAGCGCCTTGGCCGTATATAATTTATTCTTCCGCGAGAAAAATGAAGATCCGCCAACTCAACCGCCGATCTCTTTAAATGAGATTTTTGAAAGAATCCACCAAATTTCTGCCGAACCAGCTATTGGCGCAGCTATTGATCAAGGAAAAGTAAAATATTATCTAAAAAACAACGGGAATGTTTTTGAGGCAAATTTAGACGGTTCAGGAGAAAGCGTTATTTCTTCTAATTTTATTCCTAATTTAATTAAAGTACTTTGGTCTCCGCAAAATGATAAAGTTATTTCTTTTGTTAGTGATGGACTTTCAACAAAAAAGTATTCATATAATTATAGTAATCAAACTGCCATTCGCTTAAACGACAATATTCTTTGGCTAGATTGGGCTCCCCAACAGGATAAGATTGCCTATCATTATTATGACTCCGCAACCGAGACGAACAACATTAGCTTAGCTGATGCAGACGGCTCTAATTGGGAGAATATTCTTAACATTAGAATGAAGGACCTTATTATTAAATGGCCTACTCAAGACAGAATATCTATACAAACTAAGCCAAGCGGCTTAGCACAAAGCATAACTTATTTTGTTGAAATCAGCACAGGTGAATTGCAAAAAATTATTGACAGAACTTACGGCTTGACTACTCTTTGGTCTCCTTTGGGAAATAAAGTTCTTTTTTCGGAAACTAATGAGCAGGGAAAGGATCTAAAATTAAAAATAGCTGACTTAGATAGACAGACTATTAGCGAATTAAACTTTGCCACTCTTCCGGAAAAATGCGTCTGGTCTCAAGATAACCGCCATATATTTTGCGCTATCCCTGAAGAAATTCCTAGCGCAAATATCATTCCAGATGATTATTACCAAGGAACGCTTTCTTTTTCTGATAATTTTTGGCAAATTAATCTAGCGACAGGCGAAGCGCAAAAGATTTTAGACATCACTAGCCAAAATGAGGTATCGTACGATGCTAATAATTTAATTTTATCAGAGCAAGAAGATTATCTTTTATTTATTAATCAGTTAGACGGTTTGCTTTATAGTTTAGAGCTATAATCAGCCAGAAGACTATTGATAAATCGTTCTTCCAATAAGTTGTATCAAGCAAGCCGTGGACCAAGATATAGATCATTGCAGCCAGTAAAAAATAATTTAACAGCTGGCTGTTTTTTGTTTGTTTAAAGAACGAAACTAAAAGCCAAATAAAACCAATTAGACCAATTAAGCCGCTTTGCAGCCAAAAAGCTAAAAAGATATTATGCGGGTGGGGAACAGCCCATTCTAAATAGGGAGGAAATTTTTCTTGATAGTTTAAATAATATTCCTGGAACATTCTCGGCCCAATACCTAACAAATAATTATCTTTTATTATTTCAGCAGCACTTTTCCAGATAATTAAGCGCGGCTCTAAAGATGCCCCCGGAAGATTTGAGGAAAAATCAAATCTATTAGTAGAAACTTGTAAAACAAGGAACAAGAAGACAGCAAGAAAAAGAATGCCTAATATTTTTTTATTTTTCCAAAAAATATGCTTTTGGGAAATAAAAATAATAAAAAGAAACAAGAAAGCAGACATTAAGCCAAACCAAGCTCCGTGAGAATAAGTCAAATAAATAGTCCAAGACAAGAGAAAACAGCCAATAATTATTAAAATATTTAGAATTTTTTTATTAACAACAAAATAAAAGTACAAAAGAAAGATCAAGATAGGCGAAAGATACATGGCTAAATAGTTCGGCGAAAGATAAAAGGCATTTAATCTCCCGTTGTAAGTAACATTTCCTTGAAGCCAATAGAAAAAAGCTATTAAAGAAACTACTATTCCTGAAGACGCTAAGCTTATTAAAATATTCCGCAGCTGTTTTTTGTTTTGGATATTCGTTATCAAAATTAATAAAAAGATTAACGGAACAACTAGCCAGCCCTTCCAAGCACCAGCTGTTGCTTCTAGATCTACAGAAAATAAAGTAGCTAGAGTGGTACCGGAAAAAATTAAAAATATTGGCCAAGCTAATTTTCCTTCAATTTTACCTAGCAAACATCTAAGCTCTTTATTTTTCAAAGCATTTGCGAGCCAAAATAAAAAAAGAATCCCAATAATAATTTCTATTAAATTAAAAGGGATCCAGTTAATTTTAAATCTAATTAAATAAAAAGGCAGACAAAAAACAGTTAGATAAATACCAAAATTAATAATTTTTTTTAACATAATTATTCTTTGGTCAACATTATTATTCTACTAGAAAATCCCAGAATGATCATTAAAACTCCTAAAATAATTGGCTGATAAATGAAAGTTTCGAAAAAACTATGTATTAATAAATAAGATAAAGAGCCAAGTAAACCGACAATTAAAACTCTCTCGGTAAAATCTTCCTTTTGCTTAAACATTTTTAACAATTGCCAAAAAGTCCCTAAAATTAACAATAGCCAAATCGCTAATCCAAAAAATCCTATTTCTGAGAAAATATCCAAGTAAAGATTATGGGCCGTTGCTGGATTCCGATAACCAAGAGTAGAATCTACTAATAAAGAATAATTACCTAAGCCAACGCCGTTCCAGAAATTATCAATTCCTTGTTGGCTGGCTAATTTCCACATCTCTAACCGACCAAGATTAGAATTATCTTCCAAGCTAAAAGAAGAATAAAATCTTTCCGAAATAGGCGTTAGTGGAATAAGAAAAATTAGGAGAGAGAAAAGCAAGATAAGGGATATTTTTCTTTGCTTTAAATATTTAAATAAAAATAATACCAGGATTAAAGTAGTTATGATAATAGCTAAATAAGCGCCTCGGGAAAAACTTAAAAGACAAGAAATATAGATTATAAAAGAAAGAAAAAGGGTATAAGTTTTTTTCTTTTTTGGCAAAGTCAAAGAGAAAGCGACAGCTATTGGGAAAATTAAACCTAAATAAAAAGAAAACATGTGCGGGTCAGAAAAGCGAGAAAAAGCCCTTAAGATAACTTCTCCGTTAATATTTACCAGCCAACTTGGATAGCTCAGAATAAGGCTTCCTAAATTAAATCCAGAAAAAACCGGTAAAATATTTTTAGCCCAGAATATTTGCGTTGCGTCTAACCCAAAAACGAAAGAAGAAAAAAATTGACCTAAACCCAAAAAAGCAATTCCACCTCCGCTTAAAATTAAAATTAAAATAACTTTTTTGATTTTTTCCCAACGATTAACTAAAGCAACAATTAAGAAATAAAGAGGGAACAGAGAAAGGAAATACATTATTTTTCTTACTCCCCAGGAAATATTCTCCGATCCAAATAAAGATAAAAAAGTAAATAATAAAAAAAGAGATAAACCAATCGCCTGAAAATTACCGAAAAATGATTTTAAAGATAATTCTTTCCGGAAAAAGCTTTTAAAAAACCAAATAATAAAAAAGATAACTACAAAAAGCCTAATAGATGCTAAATCAATTCCCGGCAGGGGATTTAAAGCAATTTCAAAAGGAAGGTAAGCAATAAGAATTAATAACCAGACAAACATTTAATCTATTAAGTTAAACTTCTTTTTTAACCAAATTTTTAATCTGACTATAAGAAAAACCGCCAACTAACCAAAGAGCTGCGAAATAAACAAAACTGGCCAGCAGAATTAAAATAAACAAATTCTCACTAGGTATTAAATAAAGCAAGGAAGCCATTATTAAACCAGCAACTAAATATTTTATTAAAACCTTAAAAGAAAGAAAAGTTTTTAAATTAATATATAAAATAACAACCATTAATATAGTTACGATTAATTCAGTTAAAACAGTCGTGATAGCTGCTCCATAATAAGAATAGCGCGGAATTAAAATTAAGTTAGCTCCTAAGTTTAAAATAGCTCCTAAACCATAAATATAGGCTAAGCTTTTTTGTTTTTTCAAAGCAATAATCATGTTTGAGAAGAGAACGCCCAAAAAGATAATTCCAGCCGCAATAATTAGAATATTTAAAACGCCGGCTGATAATAAGAAATCTTGGCCAGCGATAAGTAGAACTATTTTTTTTGATAAAAAAGCTGTGCCAACAATTAAAGGAATAATAAAAATTAAAATGATTTCTAAATCCCTTTGGCTAATTTTAATAAACTTTTCCTTAGCCACAAAAGCATATTTTGACATTAAAGGCATTGTTAAACCAACAAACATTGCTGGAAAAAACAACAAACTTTCTAAAAATTTATAAGCTAAATTATAAATACCGACATCAGCTGGCTGTTTTATTAAAGAAAGCATTAATGTATCCATTTTAAAATAAATTGCTGTAAAAACAGTAGCTAAAGCTAAGGGTATTGAATTTTTTAATATTTTGCGCCAAAAAATAAAATCAAATTTAAAAGAAATTGGGATATATTTTTGGCTAAAATAAAAAACTAAAAGAAAATTAATTAAAGCTCCTCCAGTAATAGCGCTTATAATGAACAAAAAACTAAATTCCTGCCAAATAAAAAAGATAATTAATAATAATTGAACTAATCTCCCTAAGAATTCCGCTAAAGAAACTTTGTCTATCCTTAAATATTTTTGAAAGACTCCCATTAAGACTTGTTGATTCGACATTAACCAAAAACCAACGCCAGCTATAACAATACCTAACTTTACTTCGTAAGGATAAGGGAAAAATAAAGCAACTAAAGGAGCTAAGGCAAAAATCAATAAACCGCCAAAAAATCTAATAGTAAAAGCATTACTAGCTATTTTTTCTTCATCAGCAGAAATTATTGAAATATCCCTAACGCAAATAGAATAAAGCCCTAAATCAGAAAAAACCGTGAAAAAATATAAAAAGGCCAAGACAGTAGCGTAATAACCAAAACCTGTTTGGCCTAAATAGCGAGTCAATAACCCAACAACAATTAAAGAAAGGGCTAGACCGATTATTCTAGCCCCAATGGCAATTAAGGTATTATAAGCTATTTTCCTCCCCAACATAAGAAATATATTTATTTTTTTGAAACAGGACTAACAACTATTCTTCTTAATGGCTCTTCTCCAGTGCTTTGACTGTTAATGTCTGAATAATTTTTTAAAGCTAAATGAATAACTCTTCTTTCGTAAGCTGGCATTGGTTGAAGTGTAACAACTATTTTTTTAGTTAAACTTTTTTGGGCAATATTTTCAGCTAATTGTTTTAAAAAAGTAATTCTATTTTTTCGATAATTATTAACGTCTAATAAAAAAGGAATTGAAGCATTATTTTTTTTAGCTACTAACAGCCTAACTAAATGCTGAAAAGCATTTAAATTAAACCCTTCTTGGCCAATTAAGAAACCAGCTTGATCAGTAGTAATATTAGCAAAAATTTCATCATCCGAATTTTCAATATTAACTTCGCCGTTGATTTCCATTACTTTCAATAAATCATCAATAGTTTTTTTAATAATTTCTTCTTTAGACATATTTTTTTAATTAACTTTAGTTAAATATTGCTGGCCTATACCAAATAAAGTAATGACTATCCAATAAAGGGGTAAAGCAGCTGGCAGGCTTAAAGCAATAAAAATCATAATTAAAGGCATAAAATAAGTCATTTGCTGATTAATTGCCGAAGAAAAATCTAAATTACCCATTTTTTTCTTACCTCCTTTTTTGATCTGAGGCATAATCATTTTAGACTGGATAAACTGTAATCCACCAGCAATAATTGATAAAATAATACTTCTTCTAGAAAGATCAATTATCCCTAAAAACATAAAATTAATTGATTCGGGAGCACTAACAAAACTATATAAATTACTTAATTCGTTCGTATCTAATCCGCTAAAGAATACTTTATAAAGAGCAATTAAAATAGGTAATTGGATTAAGATTGGTAAACATCCAGATGCTGGATTAATGTTATTCTTTTTATAAAGATCCATCATTGCCTTTGCTTGTTCTTCTTTGTTTTTGTATTTATTTCTAATTTCTTTCATCTCTGGCTGAAGCTTACTTAATGATTTTTGTGATTGGATTGATTTTTTTGAAAGAGGATATAAAAGAAGTCTAATTAAGGCAGTTAAAATAATAATAGCTAATCCCAAATCCGCCAGAGGTAAAATATTATAAATATATATCAAAGCATTAAACAAAGGGAGATAAAGTAAATTATTAAAGATATTTAATATAAATTCCATAATTATTTATTATTTAAAATAGTTGGCTTAGTATTTTTAAGTAATTCCATTAAAGATTCTTTTATCTCTTGATAGTTCTTATCTAAAATTTCTCTTTGCGGTAAAATAATCATATCCCAACCATTTTGAAAATTATTAAGATTTGCGTGTATAGTTTCTTCTATTCTTCTTTTAATTAAATTTCTTTGAACTGCTTTCTTAGATATCTTTACGCCAATAACAATTGCAAATCTATTAACCTGAAGATCATTTTTAAGTAATTTTATTTTTAAAAAATTACCTTGATATTCTTTGCCTTTCCTAAATATTCTTTTAAAATCTTTATCTTTTTTCAGTTTATATTTTTTAGGAAGCATACAATTAAGAAAAATCAAAATTAAACAGTTAATTTCTGTCTCTTTTTTCTTCGCCTATTAGAAATAACACGCTTTCCTGTTCTATCGCTCATCCTCTTAAGAAAGCCGTGGACTCTTTTTCTTTTTTTCTTTTTTGGTTGATAAGTTAAAGACATATAGAATAAGATTAACACCTAAGATTAATCTAGTCAAATGCTCCCCACACTATCCACAACTTATTCACATCTGTTGAAAAAAGTATAGATAAACAGTTAGTTTTATCTATTTATGAGTTTATGTTATACTTATCAGGTAATAAAATTATTTAATATTATTCACAGATTATGCAATCAAAAGATTTGTGGCAGACAATTTTAAATGAAATCGAATTAAGTATTTCTAAAGCTAATTTTATCACTTGGTTTAAAAATACTCAGATCTATTCAAAGAAAGATGGAATAGTGACTGTTAGCGCTCCAAATGGTTTTACTAAAGAATGGTTAGAAAATAAATATAATAAATTAATCTTAAAATTACTCAGAAATATTTCTCCAGATGTTAAGGAAGTTAATTTTGTTATTAATAAGCCAGAGATAAAAAAAGTTGATCAAATCCAAAAATCTCAAGAAAATAATTATACTAATAATATAACTAGCCAATTACATTTAGATGAATTTAATGTAAATAGAGAGACTAATCTTAACCCAAAGTATAATTTTAATAATTTTATTATTGGTTCATTTAATGAATTAGCTCAAGCAGCAGCTAAAGCAGTTACTAAACATTTAGGTAGTTTATATAATCCATTATTTATATATGGCGGAGTAGGTTTAGGTAAAACTCATTTAATTCAATCAATTGGTAATGAAATAAATAATAAATATTCTCAAAAAAAAGTAAAATATCTCACTTCAGAAAAATATGGTCAAGAATTAGTTGATGCTATTTCTAAAAAAGGAATGGAAAGTTTTAAAAATAAATACCGGAAAGTTGATATTTTAATTATTGATGATATTCAATTCATAGCCGGAAAAGAAAAAACCCAAGAAGAATTTTTCCATACTTTTAATAATCTTTACCAAAAAAATAAACAGATCATTATTAGTTCTGATAGACCTCCTAAATCAATTCATACTCTTGAAGAAAGATTACGTTCTCGTTTTGAAGGGGGAATGATAGCTGATATTAGCTATCCTGATTTTGAAACAAGAACAGCTATTCTAAAAAGTAAAGCTAAAGAAAAAAAAATAAAATTACCGGATGAAGTTTTTAGTTATATTTCTGAAAATATCCAAAATAATATCAGAGAACTAGAAGGAGCTCTTAATAGAATTATTGCTTTTTCTCAATTTAATAATTCAGAAATTAATATTGAAAGTGTTCAAAAAATGCTTTCACAAATTATTAATCAACCTAAAAAGAGAATTAATTTTCAAAAAATTATCAAAACAGTAGCTGAATTTTATGATATTTCTATTAATGATTTAACTAACCATTCTAGAAAAAAAGAATTAGTTAAACCAAGACAAATAACTATGTATCTTATTAAAAAAGAGATTAATAGTTCTTATCCTTATATTGGTGAAAAAATAGGTGGTCGTGATCACACAACTGTAATGTATGCTTGTAAAAAAATAGATCAAGAGATTAAAAACGACGAATCTTTATCTCAAGAATTAAATTTAATCAAAGAAAGATTTTATAACTAAAAATTAATAAATTTTTATTAAGAAATTATCAACATTTTTATTAACACCTTACCCATTTATTATTAAATTAAAAAATACAGTTATAAATTAAAGAAATAGGCTTTTCCACATTAATTCAAAAACTAATAACTATAATAAATTTTTATATATTAAATTAATATTATTAATTATTATAAATTATGAAATTAATTTGTCTTCGAGAAAAAATTAAACATGCCTTAAGTATTACCGAAAGAATTATTGGCCGTAATTTAACTTTACCTATTTTAAATAATATTCTTTTATCGACAGAAAAAAATAAAATAAAGGTTTCTTCTACTAATTTAGAAATAGGCATTAATTGCTGGATTAATGCTAAGATTATCCAGGAGGGAAGTATTACTATTCCGGCTAAAATAATTAGTGATTTTATTAATAATCTTAATGATAAAAAAATAGAAATTAACGCAAAAGATAATTATTTAAATATTAAATGTGATAAATTTAAAAGTAAAATTAAAAGTTTAAACGCTGATGATTTTCCAATAATTCCCCAAATAAAAGAAAAACCTTTATTAAAAATTAAAGGTAATATTTTAAAAGATGGTTTTTCTCAAATAGTAGAGATGGCTTCTTATTCTGAATCAAGGCCGGAAATTTCAGGTATTTGTATGAATTTTACTAATGACTCTTTAAAATTAGTAGCTACTGACAGCTTTCGTTTAGCAGAAAAGAGTATTAATTTAGATACTGATAAATTAGAAAATCAATTTATTATTATTCCTCAAAGAACTATTCAAGAATTAATTAGAATTTTAGGAGAAAAAAGCTTATCTCCTGAAGAAGATTCAAATAATGAAGTTGAAATCATCTTAGCTAATAACCAGATTTTATTTAATTTAGGTTATATTCAGATCATTTCCAGACTTATTGAGGGTCAATACCCAAATTATCAACAACTTATCCCTAATGAAGTTGATACGCAAGTAGTTTTAGATCGGCAAGAATTTATTAATAATATTAAGATAGCTAGTTTATTTAGTGGTAAAATTAATGATGTTAAAATTTTAATTAATCCAACTAAATCATTAATAGAAATTTCTTCTAAAGATATAGATATTGGTGAAAATAAATCTTCTCTTAATGCAGAGATTAAAGGTAATCAAATGGAATTAGATTTTAATTATCGCCATCTTTTAGATGGTTTAAATAATATTTTTTCTGATAAAGTTGTTTTATTATTAAATAATAATAATAGCCCAGTAGTTCTTAAACCTTTTAGTGATGATAGTTATACTTATATTATTATGCCAATTAGAATTAATAATAATTAGTTATTTATTCTAACGGTTATTTTATCTTCTTTTCTATTTAAAACTTTATCGTAAGCACGTACTTTAATATCTATTTCATTATCATTGTTATTTATATAATCATAAACATTAAAAGTCATTGAATAGGGAAAATTATTATCTATACCTATTAATTCTTGATTAATAAAGAAGTCTAGTTGTTTAATACCTAATGGCGCTTGGGTATCTACTTTAACATTAATAATTGATTTTTTAAGATAATCTCCTTGTTTTGGGGAGGTTATTTTTATTTCTGGCTGATTTTCTTCAGTATGTATATCATCGTATTCTTTAGGAGGGTTTTGATTATAACAAAAAGTGCTACAGGGCTGTTGAGCTACCCATTCTAAAACTGATTTTTCCCAATTTAAGAATTGCGAATCTTTATTAGGATCTTCAGGAAAATCACCTAGAGGATCTTCTGTATTTATATAATATAAAATTGAATGGACCTCTGGATAAATTTTTTCCTCAATTAAATCAGGTGGAGTTAAATCCGTTGCTAATTTATTAGAAATACTATCAATTTTTACCTTTTTTCCCCAGCCGATTTCACCATTAATCATTGGTTTATTAATTTCAATTAACGCTTCTGGCTGGTTAAAGAATTGTTTTTCCTGAGGAATAATAAATTGATTGGTAATTTCTTCTTCTTGATTCCTTTCTTTTAATTTATTATAAGCTTGAATCATAAATTCATGCCAAATTGGCGTTGCTACATAAATACCGGCTGCCCCTCTATTCATTTTTTCAGTAAATTCATTATTACCAGCCCAAACACCGACTGTTAAATTAGGAGTATAACCAATTGTCCATCCATCAGTATAATCTTGGGTAGTCCCAGTTTTAGCTGCTGCCGGAATATTAGGTAGATACAACTTAGATTTACTGCCAAACATTGGCGCACGCGCTTCTTCATCTGATAAAATATCATTAATTTGGCGAGCTGATTGTTGGCTGATAACTCTAATTGATTCATTTTGGTATTTTTCTAAAATATTTCCATTATTATCTTCTATTTTAAGAATCATCTTTAATGGATTTTTTATTCCGTCATTAGCGAATACAGAATAAGCAGCTACTCCATCAATAAGTTTTATCTCACCCCCTCCTAAAACTAGAGATAATCCGTAATTTTTCCTATTTTTTAAAGTAGTAATACCCATATCTTGAGAGAGGTTAATAGTATTATTTACACCAGCAAGATAAAGAACTTTAACTGAAGGTAAATTAATTGATTGAGCTAAAGCTTGCCTTAAAGTAATTGGACCGCGGAATTTAAGATCATAATTTTTAGGTTCGTATTCTTTTCCTGATGATCCTGATGGACCAAAACTTGTTGGTAAATCAAATAAAATAGTTTCTGAATTAAATCCTTTTTCAAAAGCAGCGGCATAAGCGAATGGTTTAAAAGAAGATCCAGGTTGTCGATAAGGACTAGTCGCTACATTAAATTGTTCTTCGTCATAATTTTTAGAGCCAACTAAGGCAAGTAATTGACCTGTCTGAGGATCGGTTGCTACTAAAGCTGCATTATTAGCATTATATTTTTTCTCGTTATTATTAGCTCCTTCAGTAACTACTTCTTCAGCAATTTTTTGAAGATCCCAATCTAAAGTAGTATATACTTTTAAGCCAGCTTTATTGATATCTGTATATTCTTCTCCGTAGTTCTCTTCTAAATATTCATTAATCATAGTAACAAAATGATGGGCTTTAAGTTGATCATGAGAATTATAGCTTATTTCTTCAGCTAAAGATTGGTTTAATTCTTCTTCATTAATATAACCAAAGCTAAACATTCTGTTTAAAATATATTCTTGTCGATTTTTTAATTCTTCTGGATGAGAGCCGTAAGGAGAATAATAACTTGGTGCGCGCGGTAAAGCGGCTAAAAGGGCGGATTCAGCTAAAGTTAATTCTTTGGCTGTTTTATTAAAAAAAGTTTGCGCAGCTGCTTCAACTCCATAAGCATTGGAACCATAAGGAACTTGATTAAGATAAAATCCTAAAATTTCATCTTTAGAATATTTCATTTCTAATTCTAAAGAAAGAATTAATTCTTTAATTTTTCTGGTAAAAACTCTTGGTGCATTAGGCCCGCCTAAATAAGCATTCTTAATAAATTGCTGAGTAATAGTAGATCCTCCCTGGGAAATTCCTTTGCCTCGCAAATTAGCTAAAGCTGCTCTTAGAATACCTTTCCAATCTAAACCAAAATGATGATAAAAATTATCATCCTCAATAACTAAAGTAGCATCTTTAAGATGTTGAGGAATTTCTGTAAAAGGGATAACTGTTCTTTTTTCTTCGCCGTGGATATCATAAAGAATAACTTGGCCAGTCCGGTCAAAAATTTTAGTTGATTCGACTATCTGTCTTTGGCTCATTTTAGATGGATTAGGCAGATCTTTGGCAAAATAAGCAAAAACACCTACAGTTAATAAGAAGCCTAATAAAAAACAGAAGATGGTAAACTTAATTATTTTTTTAAACATGATATTTTTATTCTCTCAAAATTGACCTATTTTAGCAAGAGTGTTATATTAATTAATATAAAAATGAATAAAGAAGAAAAAATTCAAGAAGTTTTAAATAGAGGAGTAGAAAATATCTACCCTAGTAAAGATTTATTAGAAAGAAGGTTAAGGTCTGGTAAAAAAATCAGGCTTTATTGTGGTTTTGATCCGACAGCTTCTAGCCTGCAAATTGGCAATGCTATCCAGATTAGGAAATTAGCTCAATTTCAGGAATTAGGCCATCAAGTCATTTTTTTAATCGGTGATTTTACCGGAATGATTGGCGATCCAACTGATAAAACTAGTGCTAGAAAAAAGATGACTCGTCAAGAACTTTTAAAAAATACTAGCAATTACAAGAAACAAATTAGTAAAATTTTAAAATTAACTGGCAATAATCCGGCTAAAATAATGTATAATAGCCAATGGAGCGATAAATTAACTTTCTGTGATTTAATTGAAGTGGCCTCTAATTTTACTGTAGGCCAAATGATAGTTAGAGATATGTTTCAAAAAAGAATCAAAGAGGAAAAGCCAATTTATTTACATGAATTTTTGTATCCTTTAGCTCAAGGTTATGACAGCGTCGCAATGAATGTAGATTTAGAAGTTGGCGGTAATGATCAAACTTTTAATATGTTGTGCGGTCGCGATTTAATAAAAATAATGAAGAATAAGGAAAAGTTTGTCTTGACAACAAAATTATTAGTTGATGCTGAAGGCAAAAAAGTAGGCAAAACTGAGGGTAATGTAATTAATTTAAATGAAAATCCACAAGAAATATACGGTAAAGTAATGTCTTGGCCTGATGATGTTATTAGCCTTGCTTTAGAATTATGTACTAACGTGCCAATGGAAGAAATTAAACAAGTAGGACAAGATATTAAAAGTGGGAAAATTAATCCAAGAGATGCTAAGGCAAAATTAGCTTATGAGATTGTTTCTATTCATCATAATCAAAAAAATGCTCAAAAAGCAGCCGAGGAATTCAATCGTATTTTTAGAGAAAAGAAAGAACCAAGCAATATACCATTTTTTAAAACTTCACAAAAAGAATATAATCTTTTAGACTTGTTAGTTGAAAGTAACCTTTGCCCAAGTAAAAGTAAGGCTAAGCAATTAATAAATCAAGGGGCAGTTAAAATAAATAACCAAGTTATTAAAAATTGGCAGGAGAAAATTTCTTTAAAAGATAAAACTATCGTTCAGTCCGGTAAAAGAAAATTTATCCAAATCAAGCTTATCCCTTAGCTAAGAAATTAGGAAAGAAAAATTTCTTAATTTTAATAAAATGAACTGGTTTTATTTTAAAAGAATCATAAGTTATTTCAGCTACTTTTTGCGCCCAGGGAGTTAAATGTTTGTAATCTGTTTCAGCTAATGTTTGGTTAAGGGTAAGAATGCGGCAAATACGGCGATTAGGACTGAAGTGAGATTTTTTAAAAGGAACTCCGTCAGCTAATAAAAATTCTTCTTTATCTCGAAGATGCTTTAGACTATATCCAGGACGGAGATATTTTAATTTATTATTTTTAATTTTATAAATCCCAGCTTTAACTTGCTGGTGATTTTTTGTCCAACGGCCAGTCAAATTATGTAAAAGCATTTGCGAGCCATTTTTCTCTTGGCGCATTAAGTTATTGATCTTTTCGACATCTATTTGATAATCAATTTTTTCTTTGAGAAAATCTAAAATATGAAAAGCTAAAATAGGCGTTTCTTTATTTATTAGTTGGACCATATTAAGAGTTGGATATGAACCAAGTAGGCGCGGGTTGCATTCAGTAAGATACAGTTGATTGCTTTTTTGGTCTAAGACAAAATCTAAACCAAAAATTCCATGATATCCTTTTTGTTTAAAATATTGTCCTATTTTTTCTACTGCTTGATAGGCTTGATCGAGGACATCATCTGAAAAACGAGCGACTGTCCAGTCATGCCCACAAAAGAGTCCGGATCCTTTTTCTGGATTATATAATTGCGGCATGTCTAAAATTTGATGTTGTAAATTAGTAGAGAGAATGCCGTCTTTAGTTACGCAGCCAGTCATACTTGGCGAAGGTCCTTGAATAAATTGGGCAACAATTACTTGAGTAGGCGGAAGCACCTCTCTTTCGTTTTCTTCATCCCATTTTTGTTCTAATTTTTTAACAGCTTTATCAAAATCTTCTTGGCTATTTATAAAAAAAGTTCCTTTGCCGCCTCCTTTAGTTGGGTGCTGGATAACAAAAGGAACGCCGTAGGTATTAATTAAATGACCATAATGCAATTTATCTAAAGAAGTGATTTTTCCTGGGATGGGCGTTATGCCGATTTCTTTTAGTATTTCCCGGAAATTAATTTTATTTTCAAATAAATCTTTGCCAAAAGAAGAAGGGTTGGCAATTAATTGCCAATTATTTTCTTGACAGGTCTCTTCAATTTTTTTAGAAGGCTTATAAACCAAAAGAGCTGGCTGATTAAATTTTTCCAGATATTTTTGAATACGAGGATGTCTCATAACTGTTGTGGCATTGCGCGGCTCTCTGATATGCTTAGTCCCCATTTTCCTTTCTAAGGAGATTACTTTAATATCTTTTTCAATTAATTTAGTATCCAAGCTATAACGAAGAGCTAGTATTTTGTATCCGGGGATTATTTCTTCTAAACCGATTCGGTTAAAAGCGTAAACTCCTACGCCAAAGACAGGAGTTTTTATTTGACTAAGCGTTTCTTTTAAAGTCTCTAAATCTTTAATAACCATATTTTAATTTTTAATTCTGGCACTACTGCCCATAAAGACATTTTTAGCTGGATCGACTAAAAATCTTTTTAAATCGCGGCGGCCAATAATAATATCATATTTCATTTCTAAGCGGTTGGCGACAAATGCTTCTGTAGAGACAAGTCTTTTATCTAAGACAAAGGAAAGTTTAATTAGCGGCCACTCCTGCATGCCAATAGCACTGCGTACTTTTTTGTAGCCAACAATTTTATGGATACCTAGCTTATCAGCCAAGCTGCTGCAAATTGTAGTTCGGTAGGCACCAGTATCAACCTTAGCTATTGTTTTGTGCCGATCTTCTTTTTTGCCGATAATTTCGATTGGTTCATTAATGCCAATAACTCTCCTTCCAGAAACTTCTTCTAGTTCTTCTTCTATCTCTCCGCCAAAAAGATCTTGAGCTATTTTAACTCCCTTGCTAATAGTTTTAACTTTAAGGCCTTTAATTCGCTGTAGCCTTTCTGCTAAAGGAGACAAGTTAGCAATTTGAATAGATAATCCTGGTCGAGCATTAAGCTCAAGAATGATTGGTCCTTTTTCCCGGTCAATAGCAATATCTACGCCAAGAAACCCTATTTTAGTTATTTGTTGTATTTGCACAGCTAAGCTTAAGGCTTCTTTCCACTCGGGTATTTTGAGACCACGGAGAAGCAGGCGAGTTCCGGGAACGTATTCAACTAAATGATCATTCTGGGTAGCACTTGTTGTAACACCAGTTCCCATATCAATGCCTACTCCTAAGGCTCCTAAATGTAAATTGGCCTTGCCGCCAGATTCTTTTGTTGGCAATCTTAATTCAGCCATGACCGGCACAGAATTATAAACGATAATTCTAATATCGGGAATTCCTCGATAAACATAAGGCTTAAATAATTTTAAAAGCTTAATTCTCTCTTCGAAAAAGGCTGCATCAGGAAGGCCAGTTAAAGAAAATGTTCCTTCTAAAATATTGAGAATGTGATTTTCAAGATCTCTGGCAGTAATTTCTCTCCGGTCAGCTTTTACCCATGAATTTGGTGAATTTTTTTTGCGTCCATAGACAATTAAAATACCGGCTCCGCCTAGCCCTCGATTTGGCTTTAAGGTAAAAGTATTAGGTAATTCAGACCAATCAAAATTTTTTAAATCTTTAATATCTTGAATAACAAAATGATTTTCGGCAACTGGAATGCCGTTTTTCCTTAAGATTTTTTTAGACAGCAGCTTATTATCAGCAATACGAATAGCCCTCCTAGAATTAGAGGGCTTGATATAGCTCAAATTTCTGGCATTAACTCCTAAGACAGAATGAGATTTTTGCAAGAAATTAAACATAAAAAGTCTTTATTTTTTCTTAGGTACTTCCATTCGTTTAGTAACTTCACGAAAGCGAAAGTATTCTGAAATTCGCAAGCCAGTCCATTTGCCAATAAATATATTTATTAAAATAGTGATCGCAATAACTAGGAGGGGAAAATTTAAAACTATATTCTCCAACCAGCTCAAACTGGCAACAAAATAACAGATAACGGCTAGTAATAATGTCTCAGAACTTAAAACCATTGATTCTCGGGCGCCTCGTTCAATCTGAGCGGTAATAAACTTTTCGCTTAGAGCAATCATGATTAAAATAGCAAAAACCGAAACAAATGAAGGAATGCTGTAATGAATATAATTATTTAAAACAAGAAAAAAGAGGGTAAATGTTGCTACGCCGGTTAAAATTATTGACATTCTTGGCAGATAGAGAAGGCGGAAGCGTTTAATTGATAATCTCATTAAGGTGCTTAGCAAAATGATAAAAACAAATAGTATTAAGCCATACTGAATGCCAATCTCTAAAAAAGCAAAAGCAATAATTAAAGGAGTGTAAATGCCAAAACCTTTAATCCCGATAACTTGGCGGGCAATAGCAATAATTGTGGCGCAAATAGGCAACATCAAAAGAAGAATAATTATTTCTTGTGATAAGCCTTGGCTAATTAAATATTGAGTAAAAGAAAACATGTTTTATTAATATATTATTTTTTACTATGAGCACAACAAATAGCAACTGCCAGTGCGTCGGCAGCGTCATCTGGTTTAGGAATTTCTTTTAATTTGAGAAGCAATTTGACCATCTGCTGGACTTGCATCTTCTCGGCTTTCCCATAGCCAGTCGTAGCTTGCTTAACTTGTAGGGGGGTATATTCAAGTACGGGAATATTATACTTAGCTGCACTTAATAAAATAACTCCTTTGGCTTGGCTGACTGGCAGAACTGTTTTGACATTTTTAAAAAAATAAAGTTTCTCAATAGCTAAAATTTCTGGCTGATATTTTTCGATTAAATCATTAATACCGTCGTGCAATTTTTTTAAACGTTCAGCTGTAGTTAAAGAAAGGTCAGTTTTAACTAATCCGTATTCTAGGCAGGCAAGCTCATTAATGACGCCGTAGCCTGTATTGGCCGTTCCTGGATCAATGCCTAAAATAACCATGATTTTTAATAATTATTTAAGATTGCTATACACTTCTTGAACGTCTCCATTATCCTTTAAATTTTCTAATAATTGTTCTATCTGTTTTTTTGTTTTGTCTTCTACCTCAATTGTGTATTTAGGAATCCAAGATTGCTCTTTTTTCTCAAAAAGATATTGGACGCTTCCTTTATTGGCTATCTTAGCTCCACTTTGATTAAGAATTTGTTTAATGTCGCTAATGGCTCGATTCTTATTATCAGTAATTCCTTCAACCATTAAAGCGATTCCTCCCGGGCCATAAGCTTCGTAAATAAATTCTTCCATTTGTTCTGCTTGCGTTTCTCCAGTACCCCGCTTAATTGCTCTTTCGATATTTTCTTTGGGCATATTAGCCTGTTTAGCTTTGTCGATAGCTAATTTTAGCCTGGGATTTTTTTCTGGATCGCCGTCTGTTTTAGCGGCAACACTAATCAAGCGGGATAATTTGCTAAAAATTTTACCCCGCTTGGCATCTTCAACATCTTTTTTTCTTTTTACGTTAGAAGCGTGACTATGTCCGGACATCTTGTCTTAATAATACCTTTCCTGGAGAAGTTATGTCAATATTTTTTAATTAATCGATTAAGAAGCCAGCCGGCTGTTAAGGAAGACAAAATAATTATCAGAAGAATAATAAATAAATTTGTTTTTTTGCCTTGGCTGGATTGATCCAAAGAAGCTGTTTGCTGAGATAACGTTCCTTCTGGCTTTCTCTCTTCTTTTGATTCAGCTGGCTGATTTTGTTCAAAATTATCTTCAACTAAATTAATTAATTTTTCCTCGGGTTGTTGAACAGTTACTTGCGGATTATTAACAGAGTAGTTAATTTCACTTGCGAAATCATTTAAACTGATAAAATTAGTCGAACCAGGAGTAGGAATTTTAGTCCAAAGATATTCAGAATTATTAAAAGCAACTGAAAATCCTTTTTTATTTTCTCCAGAATAAGCAACGCGGCTGGCCAGAGAGCTATTTGGGTAAAGAAGCTGAAGCTCGCCTTCTTTATCATCTAAGGAAATTTTGCTAACTTTATTTTCAATAACCAAAAAATGTTTTGGCGCAAGCAAGCTTTTTTCGGGGAAAAAGAAAGGCGTTTTTTTATCTCCTCGGCTGTCTATCTGCCAGCTAGTTAAATCGGCAACCTGGTCGCTCCCATTATATATTTCAATCCATTCGCTCTTGCTATCTTGAGGGTTAGGGACAAATTCGCTAATAATAATTGATTGGCTGTAAATATCAATTGTGATAACTTCTGAATCTGATAGTTCTTTATCGCTAACTGTCAAGGTCGCTGTATAATGGCCGGGATAAGCATAGGTATGCTGAACTTTTTCGCCAATATCTGTAGATCCGTCGCCAAAATTCCAAAAATAATTTAGAATATCGTTATCTGGATCAATTGATTTGCTGGCGTCAAAAAATATTTCTTGGTTAACCAAAGCTGCTATGTTTGTTTGGCTAATGGCCTGAGGCGGTTGGTTAGAGTCCGATAAATTATTTGAATCGTTGGAAATATTGTTTGAATTATTTTCAGAAGAATTAGTTTCAGCTAGACTGTCTCCAATTGGATCTTCTGTTGATAAATTTTCTGCTGCCTGGCTGTTATTCAGCGCTTTCGGACTGCCCCCGGCTTGAGAGCTATTTCGCCATCCATTATCAGTTTTTTCCATAGTTTGCTTAGTTTGATTATCTCCGGCTAGCCAACCATTTAAGCAGTCAACAGAATCAATCAAATTATTATTTGCGTCGCGTAATTCTAATTTTTCTCCGGAATTTCCCAAAGCTCCGGCATAAATTTGATCGGCGGTTATCCCGCTGACAGAATCATCATTAGTCCTTTCTAATAAAAAATAGTCTTGGGAAGCTATTGTGCCTTCCAGTAATATCTGGGGACTTCCGTCAATTGCCTGTAATGTCCAGCCTGTTAAATCTATTTCCTGCTCGCTATTATTTTTTAATTCAAGCCATTCGTCATTTGCCGAATTTTCAGTTCCCATCCAAGCTATTTCATTAATAATTAAATCATTATTTGCTAGAAGAAAATGAGGATAAATTAAAGCCCCCTCTATAATAAGAAGGGGAATAATGATTTTTAGTTTAAAATAATTTTTTTTGCTCATGTTTATCTTTTATTCCTAGATGCTGATAAGCTATTTCAGTAGCTACTCGACCTCGGTTGGTGCGAGCCAAAAAGCCCATGCTTAGAAGGTAAGGTTCATAGACCTCTTCAATGGTGTCCCTCTCTTCATTAGTAGCTGCTGCTAATGTCTGGATGCCGACTGGCCCGCCGTCAAATTTTCTAATAATAATTTCTAAAAGATGGCGATCAGCTGACTCTAAACCGAATTTATCTATTTCTAGCATTGCTAATGCCTCTTGGGCGGTTCTTTCGGTAATTATTCCATCAGCTTTAACTTGGGAATAGTCTCGAACTCTTTTGAGAAGGCGGTTGGCGATTCGTGGCGTCCTGCGGGAAGAGCGGGCAATAATTTTTAAAGCTTGATCATCTTTAATCCTAACATTAAGGATTTTTGCTGAGCGGGCAATAATTTTTTCAATATCTTCTTGATCGTAAAAATTCAACCAATAGCTAGCGCCAAAACGGCTTCTTAAAGGAGAAGACAGTAAGCCTGTTCTGGTGGTAGCTCCAATGAAAGTAAAATGAGGTAGCTCTAATTGAAGAGTACGGGCCGAAGGCCCTTTGCCAATAATAATATCTAAAGAGAAATCTTCTAATGCTGGATAAAGGGTTTCCTCAACGGTTCTGTTAATTCGGTGAACTTCATCGCAGAACAAGACATCGCCATTTTGCAAATTGCTTAGAATAGAAGCTAAATCGCCGACCTTTTCAATAGCTGGTCCGGAAGTAACTTTAATATTAGTTTCCATTTCCTTGGCGATAATATGAGCTAAAGTGGTTTTGCCTAGGCCGGCTCCGCCATATAGCAGGGTGTGATCAATAGCCTCGCCTCTTCTTTTGGCGGCTTCAATTAAAATCTTTAGATTGTCTTTAACTTTTTGCTGTCCAATATACTCATCAAAGCGCAAAGGTCGAAGGGTCATATCTAAACGATGGTCTTCGCCAGCTTCTTGAGGGTTGGTAATTTCACTTGACATTTTTTTAACTATCTGTTATTATCTTTATAAATAAGAGTTTCTCAAGCTCTTTTTTAATAGTTGCTAATCTGTAGGCAATTAACCTCTATGGTTGAAAGGGGTTTATCTTAGTTTTTGGATATCTTGGCTCTGGCGAAGATATTCCTCGGAAAATCTCTTCTCTCTGTTCTCAGGCAGGGAGTCATTGCCTACAGCTTAGCGATTATTAGAATGTTAGCCCAAAGGGCCGATTACTCTCTCGACTTCTTCTAGGCTAGTTACCCCCTCGGTAGCTTTTAGCAAAGCGTCCTGGGCAAAAGTAATCATTCCCTGCTCTTGGGCTTTCTCTTGGATGGCGAAAGCAGGCGCTTTCTTCATAATTAATTTTTTGATCTCTTCATCAACAGTCAATAATTCAAAAATGCCGACTCTCTCTTGATAACCTAATCCGTGGCATTGACGGCAACCTTCCGCTTTGTAAAAAGTGGATATTTTTTTTGGTATGCTAATTTTAGCTTTTGCTGGAATTTTTGAAAGCTCTTGCTCAATGATTTTAATTTTTTCTGTAGAAGGCTGATAGGCTTTTTTACATTTAGGGCAAAGCTTTCTAACTAATCTTTGAGCAATAACTAAATTGAGCGAAGAAGAAAGAGAAGACGGGCTTAGTTTCATATCAAGCAGTCTGGGAATTGCTCCGGCAGCTTGATTGGTATGTAAAGTGGAAAAAACAATATGTCCTGTTAAGGCAAAATCGCTCGCTATTTTAGCGCTTTCGCCGTCCCTGATTTCGCCAACCATCAAAATATCGGGATCTTGTCTGACAATTGCTTTTAGGGATTCCGGAAAAGTATAGCCTACTTTTGGTTTCACTTGGGTCTGAGTAATTCCTTTTAGCTTATACTCAATTGGATTCTCGACCGTAATAATTTTTATGCCAGACTTATTAACATAATTAAGGCAGGCATAAAGAGTTGTTGTTTTTCCGGAGCCGGTTGGTCCAGTATTAAGGATCATTCCGTAAGGTTTGCTGATCTGCTTAATGAAAATTTGCATTAATTCAGGGCGAATGCCTAATTTTTCTAATTCTAATTCAGTGGCTGACATACCTAACAGTCTCATAACAATACTTTCACCGTATCCACTAGGGAGAATAGATACTCTGATATCAATAAGCTGGTCTGATTTGCCGGCTTTTTTTATTTTGACGCTGAATCGGCCATCTTGGCTGATATCGTGAGTATTCAGAATCATTTCTCCCAAAGTTTTAATTCGCGAAATGAGAAAGCGGTATTGTTCTTCCGGGAAAACAGCTATGTCTTGAAGCAATCCGTCAATACGGTAACGAATTTTAATCCCTTGCTCAGTCGGTTCAACATGAATATCAGAAGCATTCATTTTAATGGCACCAGCCATAATTATTGTTAAAAGTTCAGTAGTTGAAATTTTTTTAATTGTTTTTTCAAGATCTTTAATAGTCTGAAATGATTTTTTGAATTTTACCAAGTCATCTTGATTAATGATAAAAACATCATTAAGGGGAACTTTGTTCTCTTGTCGAGAAGTTAATTGATAATATTTAAGCCTATTCTCTAGGTTGCTTTGAGAAACAACAAATAAATGGCATTTAAATCCTTTCTTCTCTAATTCTTTTATTATTTTTTGCGATTTTGGATTGTCTGGATTTCCCAGAGCTACATAAAGTTCAGATCCGTCTTTTCTGATAGCTAAAATTCTTCCTTCTTTAGATTGCGGAAAAGGAATAATTTTTAAGTCTTTTAAATTAAGAGGAACAGTGCTTAAATCTAAATAAGAGCAATTAGTTTTTTGGGCTAATTTTTTAGCTTGATCTTCTTCTTGCCCTCTTCTAAGGCCAGAAATTTTATTCTCTAATTCTTTTGTTTTAGAAGTCGAGGTCATTACTAAAATTTTATCCTATTTCATTGGCTTGGTCAATGTGATATGATATTAATATTAAATGTTAAACATTATTACCAAAACAGATCAAGAAACTCAGAAGGCCGGGGAACTTTTAGCTGAAGAGATCAATGAGTTACCGATAAATAGCAAAAACCGGGCGTTGTTAATTAGTTTAAGCGGAGATCTGGGGGGCGGTAAAACTACTTTTGCACAAGGTTTTGCCAAGGGATTAGGTATTCAGCAGAAAATAACCAGCCCAAGTTTTGTTATCTTAAAAAAATTCAACATTCCCCGTTCTCGAGCTGGATTCAAAAATTTTTATCATTTAGATTGTTACCGAATCCAGGACTCTAAAGAAATTTTAGAATTGGGTTTCTCGGAAATGATTTTAGATAAAAACAACCTTATTCTTGTTGAATGGGCAGAAAAAATTAAAGAAATTTTTCCTACGGACTCAATCTGGGTAAATTTTAAATATTTATCTCTTCAAGAAAGAAAAATTATAGTAAAATGAAAAAATTAGTTGTCCTTGATGCAAACGCCTTGATGCATCGCGCCTATCACGCTTTGCCGCCGCTAAAAAACAAGGAGGGGAAAATAGTTAATGCAGTTTACGGCTTTTTAAATATTCTTTTTAAAATAATAAATGATTTGAAGCCGGATTATCTATCAGCTGCTTTCGATGTTCAGGGGCCGACTTTTCGTAATTTAGAATATCAGGACTATAAGGCAAAAAGGGTAAAGCCTTCTCAGGAATTTTACGACCAGATTCCTATCATTAAAGAATTTTTAAGAAGTTTGTCTATCCCTATTTATCAAAAAAAAGGCTTTGAAGCAGACGATGTTATTGGAACGATTGTGACAATAGTTGAAGCAGCAGAAAAGGAAATAAAGATTATTATTGTCAGCGGAGATTTAGATATTTTGCAATTAGCTAGCCAGCAGACAGAAGTACATAGCCCGGTTTCTGGCATGAAAGAGACAAGAATTTACAATCAGCAAGAGATAAAAAAACGCTACCAAATAAGCCCGGAGCAGATTATTGATTTAAAAGCTTTAAAAGGAGATCCTTCGGATAATATTCCTGGCGTTCCTGGGATTGGCGAAAAAACAGCTGTTAATTTAATTAAAAAATTTGGCAGCTTAAAAAATCTTTACCAAGATTTAGGCAACCAAGATATTGAGCCAAAACTTAAGGCAAGGCTAATGGAATACAAAGAGAAAGCTTTTTTCAGCTATGGTTTAGTTTCAATTAAAAAAGATGTTCCAATTATTTTTAATCTAGAACAATGCCGCTGGCATGGATTCAATCAGGCAAAAGTGGTAAAATTATTAGAAAAGATGCAATTTAAAACTTTGCTTAAAAGAATCAATTCGCTAATTTAAAAATTATGCTAGACGAAAAAACAATTGAACAAATTAAAAAAATACAAGGGCAAGTTAGGGGAGTGGTTTTTTGTACTGATAAAAAATATATTTTAGACACAAAAGGTCAGGAGGGTTTAGCTAAAATTGACGCTAAATTTAAAAAAATAACTGGTTCTTCAGTTTACCAAGATAAAATTGACGCTACTGGCTGGTATCCTTTGAGCTGGCGAGTCTTGTCATTATTGATTATTCAAGAAACTTTTACTTGGGGAGAAAAAGAGATAGCCGATATGGGTATGGCTGCGCCAAAAAATTCTTTTGTTGTTAAAGTTTTGCTGCGATATTTTGTCTCAATGGAAAAGTCTTTTGCCGAAAGTGCTAAGTATTGGCAAAAACATTATTCAATAGGCAAACTTAAGGCAACCGAAATTAATACCAAGGAGAAAAAGGTAATTCTTCAGCTAACAGATTTTAAGGGTCATCCTTATCTCTGTAGTTATTTAAGGGGTTATTTCAAGTAAATTGCTAAATTAGCTATAGTGACTTCTAAAATTACCCTAGAGGAAACTAAATGCATATTTAAAGGCGATCCTTATCATGAATTTCTTATTAAATGGGAATAGATAATGATTAACGAAAATGAATTTTTAATCAAAGAGCTCAAAGAGGATTTAAGAAGCTTAGAAGAATATATCGATGAATTTTCGAAATTTTTGCCTATGCCAATTGGCATGATTAACCCGCCAGGCATTATTATTGATGTTAACAAAGAATTTAAGAATTTTTCTGGATATTCAGAATCAGAAATTGTCGGTAAAAAAGTAGAGTCTCTTTTCGCAGACAGCAAGAAAATTTGGGGAATTATCGACAGGACTTATACTGAAGGCTTGGTTAAAAACCAGGAAATTTTTTTAGTTAAAAAGAACGGAGGAAAAGTTCCAATCAATATTTCTGTTGCTGCCAGAAAAGATTTACGGGGTAGTGTTATTGGGTATTTTTTAGCTGTTTCTGATTTAACGGAAATTAAAAAATTCCAGGAAAAATTGGAGAAAAAAGTTAAAGAAAGAACGCAGGCATTAGAAAATGCCCGTGAAGAATTAGAAAATAATCTCAAAGAAACTGAAAAAGCAAGACATAAAGCTAAAGAAGAAGAAGCTAAAACTAAAGCAGCTTTAGTCAGTATTGACGACGGAATTATTCTTTTTGGCAAAGATAAAAAAATTAAATTAATAAATTCTAGCGCTCGCCGGATTCTCAACGTTTCTGAAGAAGATGTTATCGGTAAAAGTATGCCCGAAATTAAAGATGCGCCTCGCATCAAAAAGCTTTATGATGTTTTAGGAAAAGATCTTAAATGGACAGGCCGGCTGTCGGAAATAGTTTTCAAGGAGCCATTAAAAAGATTTTTCCAGGTTTCAGTCAATCCGGTCATTATTGAAAAGGAAGAACTAATTGGTTTAATGATTGTCTTTCATGATATTACTAGGCAGAAAGAAATAAACCGGATGAAAACTGAATTTGTCTCTATCGCCGCACACCAACTAAGGACGCCATTGTCTGGAATAAAATGGACTTTAAAAATGATTTTAGATGGAGATTTAGGCAAGATTTCTCCTAGGCAGGCAGAATTTTTAGAAAAAGGATATGAAAGCAACGAAAGAATGATTACTTTAGTAAATGATCTTTTAAGCGTGGCCCGTTTAGAAGAGGGGCGTTTTGTTTACGACAAAGAAGCTTGCTCTTTGGAAGAAATAATCAATGAACAAATAACTCAGCTAAAAAAAGTGGCTCAGAGGAAAGAGATAAAGCTGATTTTTAAAAAATCTAGAAAAGATTTACCTAAAATAGAAATTGACCGCAAAAAAATAGAACTAGTTTTAAGCAATATTATTGGAAATGCCATTAGTTATACTCCAGAAAAAGGCAAGGTGACAATTTCTGTTAAAAATGATAAAATAAATATTAAAGTAATTATTGAAGATACTGGTATTGGCATTCCTGAAGATCAGCGTGAAAGAATCTTTAGTAAATTTTTTAGGGCTGACAATGCTATTAAATCAGAAACAGAAGGTTCGGGTTTAGGTCTTTTTATCTGTAAGAATATTATTGAAGCGCATGGCGGTAGAATTTGGTTCGAATCAAAGAAAGGCAAAGGATCTACTTTCTTTTTCGCGTTACCAACCGGAAAGAAATTTGAAAAATTCTTAAGAAAATTTTAAAATAGCAAAAGGTCGAGAAATAAATAATATTTAATTTATGTTTACTTTAGCTGTTATAGTTTTTGATGTTATTGTTTTGCTTTGGGTTGGCTTAAAAGTCAGACAAAGAACAAAAGAAAGTAGTTTTGCTTCTGGCAAATATTTAGTCTGGGGTTTGCTCATGTCAGCTTTTGGAATTTTTTCTTATGGAATCAGAAGCGTTCTTTTACAGTTTGAGCCTAGGGAAACCATGCTTGCTCTAGATGGCATTATTTATAACATCGGGACTTTAGTTCATTTTAGCGGTTGCGTTTTATTGGTTTGGTTCGTTTACAAAGAATTTGCTCCAAGAACATTTACTAAAATTACGGCTCCTTTTGTTTTGGGGATACTTTCGCTTAACGCTATCGGTACTGGGTTTTTCCCTAAAATTGCCCGAGAGCATTACGCTCCTTTAGAACCGTTCAAGTTTTTTATGACTAGCCGTCCTTATGAATGGAGCTGGATGAATTCAGTTTTAATGTACAGTTTCTTTTTAGGCTCAGCTATTATTCTAGGAATTTTCTTATATAATGCTTTTTATCTAGAAAGCCGGAGAAAAGCTTTTTGGCTAGGGACCTTGATTCCTGTCTTAACTCATTTTGGTATTGCTGGATTTTCTAAACCAGGGACATTTTCTCTTGCAAATGAAATCTATTGGGCAATGACTTTGGCTGGCGTTATTTTATTGTTATTATCAATATTAATTGCTCAAGACAAAAGAAGAATAGGCAAAGCTATTTTGTATGGCTTGGGAATGTCTCTTCTATTAGCTTCAGCTATTGCCTGTATCTTTCTCTCGCCTGTTTATGCTAGAATAGGTTATGGCATCGGAGCAATTTTAGCTTATAAAGCTTTTGGTATGAGAATAGAGTAAAATTAATAGTAAAAGTAAAAATAATATGAAAAGCATACTTATTATTGAGGACGAAGAGATCCTTCTTAATCTTCTTCAGAATAAATTAAGCCAAGAAAATTATCAGGTAGAGATAGCTAAAGATGGGCAAGAGGGTTTAGTCAAAGCTAAGGAGAATAAACCTGATTTAATTCTTTTAGATATTGTTATGCCAAAAATGGGCGGTTTTGAGGTTATGGAAGAAATTAGCCAAGATAAATACCTAAAAGATGTCCCCATTATTATTATCTCTAATTCTGGCCAGCCAGTTGAATTAGATAGGGCTAAAAAATTAGGCGCTAAGGATTGGCTGATTAAAACTGATTTTACTGCTGAAGAAGTTATGGGAAAAGTAAAAAAGCAATTGGGCTAATTCTAAATTAGATACGCAATAGAGCAAAAAAATTACATAGTTTATATAATTTATTTGCAATTTTGCAGTAAGTCATTTTTATATGGAGAATAATCAACAAAATAATGATTTAATTTTAATAGTCGAAGATGATAAATTTTTGCGAGAGCTTTTAATCCGCAAATTAGAAGACAGTGGCTACAAAACAGAAGCAGCTATCAGCGGTAAGGAAGCTCTTAAAAAAGTTAAAGAAAAGACTCCGAGACTAATCTTGTTAGATTTAGTCTTGCCGGGGATAGATGGGTTTGAGGTTTTGCAAGAAATTAAAAAAGATGAAAATTTAACAAATATCCCGGTAATTATCTTAAGTAACTTAGGTCAAAAAGAAGAAGTAGAACAAGGCCTTAGCTTAGGAGCGACAGATTATTTAATTAAAGCTCATTTTACTCCGGAAGAAATTGTTAATAAGGTTGAAGAAATTTTAGGGGAAAATCCGGCTGTTTAATTTTTTAAAAATGATTATAGCAAAGAATAAAATCATTGTTATTTTGGCATTGTTTATTTTAGCCTTCGGGCTAATTTTTATTTCCCGGCCGTATATCTTTAAAATAGACAATGATATAAATGAAGAAATAAATTTAACAGAAGAATATGAGAAAAGTCTTTTGAGCGGATTGCCTTGTGCTGATAGCGATAGGAGGCCATTAGCAGTTGTCTTGGCAGAAGATCCGGCTGCTCGTCCTCTTTTTGGCATTTCTCAGGCAGATTTAATTATCGAAATGCCCGTTATTACAGGTAGCATTACTCGGATATTAGCTTTTTATCTTTGCTCTTTACCTGAGAAAATAGGGCCTTTGCGGAGTGCTCGTCATGATTTTATTCCTTTGGCTCTAGGCTTGGATGCTATCTTGATCCATTGGGGTGGTTCTCATTTCGCCTTAGGCGATTTGAATGCTGGAATAATAGATAATCTCGACGCTCTAGAAAATCCTTACAATGTTTTTTACCGAGAATCTTCTCGGCCTTCGCCACATAATGGATTTACTTCTCGGGAAAGAATTTTAAATAGCATCCAGAAAATAGGGTATCGCTTAGAAAATAATTTTATTGGTTATCCTTACGAAGATAAAATTATTGAAATTAGCCATCTAGCCGAAGAAAATAAAATAGAGATTGAATATTCTTGGCCTTATCAGGTACAATGGGAGTATCAGCCGGAAAATAATTCTTATCTGCGTTGGCGGGCGGGTTTACCAGAGATAGATGGCAACAACGAAAAGCAAGTTGAGGCTAAAAATATTATTGTTATGAAAGTTTTTTCCCAGCAGATTGAAAATGATTATAATGACCTTGATTTAGAGGGCTGCGGAGAGTGTCAGCTTTACCAAAATGGTCAGGTGACTGATTGCTCTTGGCAAAAAAGCGAAAAAGAGCCAGCTAGTAAGCTTGAATTTTTAAATAAAAACGGCCAAGAAATTAAATTTGTCCCTGGGCAAACTTGGATCGAAATAATAGAACCATGATTATTCTACTTTACGGCGAAGATATTTTTCGCTCGCAGCAAAAAGAAAAAGAGATAATAGCTAAATACCAAGCTAAAAATAAAACTGGCCTTAATTTAACTTATTTCAAAGAAGGCCAATTAGATTTTGAAGAATTTCAGAAAACAGCTGAATCAGCTTCAATGTTTGCTGAAAAAAAATTAATTATTTTAGAAAATGCTCTGGAGGATGATAATTTTAAAGAAAATTTTTTTGCTTATGCCCGCCGAAACAAACTTAAAGACAGTCAAGACGTTATTATTGTTATGCACGAAAGGAAAAAAATAGGAGTTGCTAGTTACAAGACAAAGGTTAACATGTTGGAGGAATTTAAATTTTTAAATAATTTAGAATTAGCTAGATGGATAAAAGAAAAAGTAAAAAAAGAAAAAGCTAAAATTACTCCGGAGGCAGTTAATAAACTAATTGTTTTTGTTGGTAATAATCTTTGGCAGATGAATAATGAATTAGATAAATTAATTAATTATGCAGCTGATCGTGATTTCCAAATAGAAGCAGCGGATATAGATTTATTAGTGCAAACTAGAACAGATCTTAATATTTTTAAAACTTTAGATGCTTTGGCGCAAAGAGATAAAAAAAATGCTTTTAATTTTTTGCATAAACATCTTGCCGAAGGAGCTAAAACCCTTTACCTTTTTTCTATGTTTATTTATCAACTGAGAACTTTAATTATTATTAAGGATTTAATAGAAAAAGGAGTTCCTTTCTATAGTCTAGCTAAGGAAAGTGGATTACATCCTTTTGTCATTAAAAAAAGCTGGTCAGTCTTGCAGGGTTTCAGCCTAAACCAGCTAAAGAGAATTTATCAGCGCTTATTAGAAATTGAAATAGATATTAAAAAAGGCCGCTTGGACGAAACGACCGCTTTAGATTTATTGATAGCTGAAATATAAATATCAGCAGAATTATTATTATGAAACTAATTCGGTTATTTTCTTGAATATTTCAGGTTTTTTTTCAGCTAACTGAGCTAATATTTTTCTATCTAATTGAATATTAGCTTTTTTTAATTTATTAGTAAATTGGCTATAAGTTAATCCTTGGGTTCGCGAAGCTGCGTTAATCTTGAGTTGCCAAAGCTGGCGGAAATTTCTTTTTTTCTTTTTCCGGTCGCTGTAAGCATGCATTTGAGCATGTTGAAGAGCGTCTTTGGCAAGGCGGTATTTAGATTTGCGTCCCCATTTAAAACCTTTAGTTTGTTTTAATGTATTTTTTCTCCGCTTATTAGCGATTGTTCCTCTTTTTACTCTAGGCATAATATTATTTGCTAATTAAGACACTAATTCCTTTCGGACCCTTTTTAAAGCCTCCTTCTATTTTTGCCTCCGGAGAAACTGATTGAATAAATTGCTCTGTTTTTTCTTTGGCTAATTCAAAAAGTTTTTTCTCTCTGCCTTTAAGGATTATATCTACTTTAACCTTGTGTCCTTTTTCTAAAAATTTTGCCGCTTGTTTTGCTTTAATATCTAAATCATGCTGGCCAATTCTTAGACTGATTCTTACCCCTTTGGTCTCAACCTTTTTTTGTTTAGATTTTTGCAATTTATCCTGCAAGCTTGTTTGGTATTGATATTTGCCGTAATCTATAATTTTGCAGACGGGCGGTTTAGCCTGAGGAGCTATCTCAATTAAATCTAATCCTTTTTCGTTGGCTTTTTTGAGAGCTTCCGCTGTTTCAACGACGCCTAAATTCTGGCCTTTTTCATCAACTAATCGAATTGGCGTTATCCTTATTTCGTGATTAAGGCGCGGCCTTCTTTTAATGTTATTTTGATATTTTTTGAAAATAATTGTTATCTCTTTCCTTAAATTAATAATTATATATTTTGGTGGAGGCGGAGGGATTTGAACCCTCGTCTAAAAGTAATTCATTAATGTTTCTACAAGTTTAGCCTGATTTAAATTAAGGACTAAGAACTTTAAAACCAAGCAAAAAAATCTTATTCCTTGCTTCTATTTTTTCAATAATTAATTGAAGCAGATTAATTATCTATCCTGATAATTTGACACCCAAATCTTTCTATCAGGAATCAAAAGTTTGGATGGCTGCTGACTTTAAGCAGTAGCTAAAGCAAAATTAGGAGTGCTTAGCTGTGCCAAGGCTCCTTGTGCTTTTTGGAATAAGTTGACACTTATTTTAATTTGCCGTTTAACGAGATGGCCCTCGACTTGCGCATTAAAGAACTTTCTCTTATCAATGCCTAGCGCCCCCTAGGCGTAAAATTTATTAATTAAAATTTTCTTCTGATAGCTTGTTCAATCTTTCTTTGCGACTCTCTTTTCTTGATAGTCTCTCTCTTGTCCGTTTTTCTTTTCCCTTTGCCTAAGCCGAATTCTATTTTAATTTTTCCTCTTTGAGTATAAGCCTGAAGAGGGACTAAAGTCAACCCTTTCTCTTTGCTTTTGCCGATTAGGCGGTTAATTTCTTCTCTCCGTAAAAGCAATTTTCTCTCGCGGGTTGGATCATAATCAGCTGGAGTATTTTTAACTTGGTAAGGTGGAATACTAGCATTAATTAACCAAACTTCCCCATCTTTGATTCTAACAAAAGACCCCTTAAGGCTCAGTCGCTTATTCTTAATTGATTTAACTTCTTGTCCTGATAAAACAACGCCTGCCTGGTAAGTTTCTAAAATATTGTAATCATATTTAGCTTTTGGGTTCTTGGCTAAAATCATAAAAGTTGAATAAATAGCTGTCTTTTGTTAGAATATTACCATGATTAAGACAAAAATTAAAGAGATTATCGAAGAATTAGTTCAGCAAGAAGTAAATCTGGAACATCCGGCTAATCCTGATTTTGGCGATTATTCAACTAATATTGCTTTGCAGGTTAAAATCGACCCGCAAAAAATAACTAGCCAGTTGCAAAAAGAGCCAATCTTTGAAAAAGTTGAAGTAGCCGGTCCAGGCTTTATTAACTTTACCTTATCTCGAAAATGTCTTTTGGCAGAATTAAAAGAGATTATTAAAAAAGAAAATAATTATGGCCAGCTGGATATTGGCCAAAAAGAAAAAGTGCAGGTGGAATTTATTTCGGCTAATCCAACTGGACCTTTGACAGTCGCTAACGCTCGCGGCGGTCCTTTTGGCGATGTCTTAGCTAATGTTTTAGCGAAAGCTGGCTATCTTGCGGAAAAAGCGTATTACGTTAATGATTACGGCCAACAGATTATTTCCTTAGGGCATTCCGTTTTGCAAGACGAGCAAGCTAAATATCAGGGAAAATACATTGATGATTTACATAAAATAATTAAAGAAAAAGATCTGCAAAAAGCAGGAGCAAAAGCCGCCAGCCATATTATTAAAAAATATATCAAAAAAACGACTGACAAACTAGGTATTAAATATGACGAATGGATTTTTGAATCTCAGCTTTACCAGTCAGGCCAAGTGGATGAAATATTGAATTTTTTGCAGAAAAGAGGTTTAATTTATCAGAAAGAAAAAGCAACCTGGTTTAAGTCGTCAAAATTTGGCGATAGCCGAGATCGGGTTCTGATCAAGAAAGACGACAGCAAAACTTATTTAGCCGGAGATATTGCTTTGCATAATTACAAAATTAAAGATAAGCATTTTGCTAAAGTCATTAATATTTGGGGAGCTGATCATCACGGTGATATTCCAGGGTTAATGGCTGGCATCGAAGCTTTGGGTTATCAAGGGAAATTAGAAATTATTCTTTTGCAATTTGTAACTATTCTAGAAAAAGGAGTAAGACAAAGAATGTCTAAGCGCCTAGGCCGATATATTCCTTTGGACGAATTATTAGACGAAGTTGGTCCTGATGTTGTCCGTTTCTTCTTTTTGGAAAAATCTCCAGATACTCATTTGAATTTTGATCTTCAGCTAGCCCGTGAGCAGTCAGCTAAAAATCCTGTTTATTATATTCAATATGCTTATGCTAGAATTTGCGGTATTTTAGAAAAAACAAAGCTAAAGCCTCAAATTAAAGATGTTTTTTCAGAAGAGGCTGAATTAAATTTAATTAAAAAATTAGCGCAATTTCCGGAAATAATTGAAAAAATTGCCCAAGATTATCAAGTGCAGCAATTACCAGCTTATTCTTTAGAACTGGCTAATTCTTTTCACCAATTTTATGAGAAGTGTCGAGTTTTAGATGCTCAGCAGAAAGATTTAAGCCAAGCTCGCCTAAGCTTAATTAAAGCAACGCAAATTGTTTTAAAAAACACTTTAGAGCTAATGGGTATAACAACGCCGGAAAAAATGTAATATGAATCAAATTCCTAAGATAGAAAAGAAAATATTAAAATTTTGGCAGAAAGAAAATATTTTTGCTAAATCAGTCAAATTAAGAGAAAAGCGACCTTTCTTTAGCTTTTTTGACGGTCCGCCTTTTGCGTCAGGCTTACCTCATTATGGCCATATCTTGGCAAGCGCTATTAAAGATACAGTTTTACGCTACTGGGCAATGAAAGGATATCGGATTTCTTGGCGTGTTGGCTGGGATTGTCACGGCTTACCAGTAGAAAACATGATCGAAAAAGAAGTTGGCCTGAAGAATAAAAAGGAAATTGAAGAATTTGGCATTGAAAAATTTAATACGGCTTGCCAATCGTCAGTTTTTAAATGTACTAGCCAATGGGTAAAAACTCTTAATCGGGTAGGCAGATGGTTTGATAATTCCAATCCTTATTCGACGATGGATAATAACTATATTGAATCATCGTGGTGGGTTTTTAAAAAACTATGGGAAAAAGGATTGGTTTATCAAGATTATCGAGTTACTCCTTATTGTCCGCGCTGTGGAACGCCTCTGTCAAATTTTGAATTAAATCAGCCAGGAGCCTATCGCGATGTTAAAGAAGGCTCAGTCTATATCAAACTTCTTTTAAAAGGAGAAAAAAATGTTTATTTATTAGCTTGGACAACCACTCCTTGGACTTTGCCGGCTAATACCGCCTTAGCTGTTGGCACAGATATTAAATATGTTAAAGCTAAATTGAACAATGATTATTATATCCTGGCTCAAGAAAAATTAGGTGTTTTAGGCAAGGAAGCCCAAATTGAAAAAGAGTTTCTAGGCAAAGAATTATTGGGTAAAGAGTATCAGCCATTGTATAAAATGAAATTAGATAAGCCGGGTTATTTAATTGTTCCGGCAGATTTTGTTTCTACTGAAGAAGGAACAGGAATTGTCCATATTGCTCCAGCTTTTGGCGAGGAGGATATGGAATTAGGCAAAAAAGAAAAATTGCCAACGCTAGTTACTGTGGATGAAGAAGGAAAGATGATAAAAAATTTGCATATTCCCGGAGAAGGCTTGTTCGTAAAAAAAGCAGACAAAGAAATTAAAGAAGATTTAGCTAAAAGAGGGTTTCTTTTTAAAGAAGAAGAAATTATCCATAGCTATCCCCATTGCTGGCGGTGCGACAGTCCTTTACTTTATTTTCCTATCAATAGCTGGTACGTTGCTGTTAGTAAAATTAAAAAAGAATTAATCAGCAATAACGAAAAAATTAGATGGGTGCCTAGCCATCTTAAACATGGCCGTTTCGGTAAATGGCTGGAAGGAGCTCGCGATTGGGCTATCTCTCGCAATCGTTATTGGGGAGCTCCTATCCCGGTTTGGCAATGCAGCCATTGCGGCGAAAAATTAGTCGCCGGTTCTTTAGAAGACTTAAAGAAAAATAGCCAGCAGAATAATAAATATTTCCTGCTTCGCCACGGAGAAACACAAAATAATATTAATGGCATTATTTATTCTGATGAAGAAAACAGAAAAGTTAAAATAACGAAAAAAGCTGAAGAGAAGATAAAAGAACACGTTCCATTTTTGCAAAAGAATAAAATAGATTTAATTTTTTCTTCTGATTTTTATCGGACTAAGCAAACAGCTTCTATTATCGCTAAGGCATTAGGCAGTAAAATTATTTATGATAAACGCCTGCGAGATATGGAAGTCGGGCAGTTTAAGGGAAAATCTATCAAAGAATACAATGCCTATTTTGACAATGACCAGCTTAAAAGATTTAACCGCAAGCCGTTTCAAGCAGAAAGTTTAAGCCAGTTAAAGAGAAGAATGATGAATTTTCTTCTGTCTGTTGAGAAAAAATACCAAAATAAAAATATTCTGATAGTCAGTCACGGAGATCCACTTTGGGTTTTAAATGATGCTAGCCAAGGATTCAGCAACCAGCAAATAGCTGACCGAAGGAAAAAATCTATTTTAAATCCAGGAGAACTTAAAAAGCTTGTTTTTAAAAAACTTCCTTTCGATAAAAAAGGCGATCTTAATCTTCATTTACCATATATTGACCGGACTAAGGTTAGATGCCCTGTTTGCGGAAAAGAAATGAAAAGAACTAGCGAAGTTTTTGACTGCTGGTTTGAATCAGGCTCAATGCCTTATGGACAATGGCATTATCCTTTTGAGAACAAAAAATTATTGGAAAAAACATTTCCAGCCCATTTTATTGCTGAAGGCATTGATCAAACCAGAGGCTGGTTTTATACTCTCCATGTCTTGGCCAGCGCTTTGACAAAAAAAGATTCTTCCAGTAAAGAAATCGGCTTGGCTAAAGAACAGCCAGCTTTTAAGAATGTTGTTGTCAATGGTTTTATTTTGGGAGAAGACGGCAAAAAACTTTCAAAACGCTTAAGAAATTATACTCCTCCAGAAATTATCTTTGATCAATACGGAGCAGACACCTTAAGGTATTTTCTTCTTTCAAGTACGCCAATGGGTGAAGACTGTGTAGCTTCGGAGAAAAAAATTGCCGAAACATTTCGCCGATTTGTCATGACTCTTTGGAATTGCTTTATCTTTCTAAATACTTATGCTCCTCAAAAGACGAAAGCCCCCAAATCAGTTAAGCCGAAAAATATCTTGGATTCTTGGATCATTTCTAAATTAAATAGTTTAAATGCAGAAGTTGCTAACTGGATGGATAAATATGATTTAACTAAGGCTTCCCGCTCGCTTGATCTTTTTCTAGATGATTTTTCTAATTGGTATGTTAGGCGCTCTCGTCGGCGCTTTCAAAAGCCGCAAAACAACCGAGAAAAAAAAGAGGCCGAGAAAATTTATAGTTTTGTTCTTTTGGAATTTTCAAAATTAGCTGCTCCTTTTATCCCTTTCCTAACGGAAGAAATTTATCAGCACTTAGGAAAAGGAGAGTCAGTTCATTTATGCTCTTGGCCAAAAGTGTCTCCGGAATTAATTAATCAGGAGTTAGAGATAAAAATGGGGAAAATTAGGGAGCTGTCCGCAGCTGTTTTAGCCCAGAGAGCTGCTCAGGGAATTAAAGTCAGACAGCCTTTACGTGAATTAAAGATTAAAAGCAAGAATTTGAGCAGCGACCAGGAATTACTGGAAATATTTAAAGAAGAAATTAATGTTAAAAAAATAGTTTATGATCCTAAGATTAAAGGAGAAATTGAGCTGGACACTAAGATAACGAGCGCTCTCCAACAAGAAGGAATGCTGAGAGATCTTATTCGTTATATTCAAGAAATGAGGAAAAACGGCAATTTGCGGCCTAGCCAATTAATCTATCTGCGCTATACTGGGCAAGATTTATTAGAGAGATTAATTCAGAATAATCTTACGGAAATCAAAAAAGAAATTTCAGCTTCGCAAATAGAAAACGGCTCTCGCCGAAAAGAAGCTTTTTTAGTAGAGAAAGAGATTTCTTTAAATAATCAAAAAATTTGGCTGGGCATCAAAAGCGTGCGCTAAATTTAGATGTACAAAACGCAGGGCATTATTATTAAAAATATTAATTCGGGAGAAACAGACCGGCTGTTAACTGTTTACACAAAAGATTTTGGGAAATTACTGCTTAAAGCTAAGGCAATCAGAAAAAAACAAGCCAAATTAAAAGGCCATTTAGAGCTTTTTTCTTATGTCCATTTAATGGCGATTCCGACAAAAAGCTGGCCCTTAATTACTGGAGCAGAACTAATTAGAGGATTTCTTTTCCTTCACCGAAGTTTGCCCGCCTTGGCAGCTTCATATTATTTAGCTGAAATAATAGACAGATTAATGATTGGCCCAGAGAGAGATGAGCGCATTTGGAATACTATTCTTTTGGCTTTCTGCCAATTAAATAAAAAAGAAGAGGATGTCCGCAAAATCATTAAAGATTTTGAGATAAGAATAATAGAAGCTTTAGGCTATGGCCAACAAGACAAAACAGCCCTTTTTATTGAATCCCTTTTAGGAAATCATTTAAAATCAAGGTATTTTTTACAAAACAGCTTAAATCTGGTAAAATATTAAAAAGAATCTATTTATGGAATTAGAAGAACTAAAAAAGAAAATTTATAAGCCGGAATCAGAGTTAGAAGATAGATTAAAGAAATCAGAGATTTTTAAATCTCCTCAGAAGGAAGAAAAATATGTTCCGGAAAAATGGGAAATAGAGAAAAAACCCCAAAAAGCTCCTTTGTTTAATCGAAAAAAATATTGGCAAATTGGCGGAGCTTTAGCTATCGTTGTTTCCCTAGGCTTAATTGCTTTTTTAGCTTGGTGGGGATTAACTTCTTTCGACGAAAAAAAAGTAGAAATTAAAATTGAGGGTCCAGATAGAACAGTTAGTGGGGAAGAGGTAAACTATGTAGTCATCTATCGGAATAATACGCGGACAACTTTAGAAGACATTCAATTAACTTTTTATTATCCGGAGAATTCTATTGTTCCTAATCAGCAGGATCTAGTTCAGACATTTGACTTGCCTGATTTGCAGCCTTCGCAAGAAAGCCAAATTAAACTGCCAGTCCGAATTGTCGGCTTTAAGCAAGAAGCTAAAGAAGTAAAGGCGGAATTAAGCTATCAACCGGAAAAAATTAGCTCTCGCTTCAGTAATCAGGCAGAATTTTCAACAATTATTTTTTCAGTGCCCCTAATGGTTGATTTTAGTCTTCCGGAAAAATTAGTTAGCGGGCAGTCTTTTGATTTTTCCTTAAGGTATATTAATCAAGGAGAAACTTCTCTTGAAGATTTGGAAATATCAATGGAATTTCCGCAGGGCTTTACTTTAACTTCAGCTGATCCGGAAGCAAAAGAAGATAATCTCTGGCAAATTGACAGCTTGTTAGCTGGTGAAGAAAGCAGGATTTTTATGCGCGGGAACATTGAAGGAGAAAAAGGAGAAAGCAAATCATTTAAGGCTCAATTAGCTAAAGAAAAAGAGGGGGAGAAAATTCCTTATACGCAGACAGCCAGATCTTTAACCATCTCCTTGTCTCCTTTATTTGTCAGTCAAACAATAAATAATGCCGAACAATATATTACTCGAGCAGGAGATAAACTAAATTATCAAATAAATTTTGAGAATACAACTGATGTAGGCATCAGCAATATTGTTATCAATGCAAAAATAGAAGGCGCTGCCTTAAATTTTGAAGAGCTTGATTTACAGGAAGGCTCTTTTGATAGCGAAAAACAAGCTATTAGCTGGAAGGCAAGCAATCTGCCCCTACTAGAATATTTGGGCCCTCATCAAAAAGGGGCAATAAAATTTTCTGTTAAGATTAAAGATCCTATTCCAATTAATAATTATAGCGATAAAAATTTCACTATCACTAATACCGTTGAAATAGATTCATCAGATAAACCAATTGCCTTAAGAGACATTGAAATTAGCGGCCGAAGCCAGTTGGTAACAAAGATAGCTAGTGGTTTGCGGATAAAATCACAAGGTTATTACCATGACGAAGCTATGCCTGGTAGCGGGCCAATTCCGCCGAAGGTCGGAGAAACAACAACTTACACTATTAAATGGCGTTTGCTTAATTCAATTAATGATTTAAGCTCAGTTGTTGTTGAGGCTTCTTTGCCGCCGCATGTCAAATGGCTTAATCAAAAAAGTCCTAATTCAGCAGATTTAAGATATCAGTCTTCAACCGGCAAACTGGTTTGGCAAGTGGGAGATTTGCCTTCTTTAACTGGCTTTCTTTCGCCAGTTAAAGAAGTTTCTTTTCGAGTTTCGATTACGCCAAGTCAGGTTCATTTAGGAAGTTTGATGGAATTAATTGGTCAGACAAAAGTAACTGGTCATGATAATTTTACTTCCTTAGAATTAATTGATACAAGCAGAATTATTGACACAAGCTTGCCTGACGATCTGAATATTAATTTAGCCGAAGGGACAGTTGTTAAATAGAAATAATTAATTTTTTAAATTATGCCATCTTTAGAAGAAATAGTTTCTCTTTGCAAAAGGCGCGGATTTGTCTATCCTGGATCAGAAATTTATGGCGGCTTAGCTAGTACCTGGGATTATGGGCCTTTGGGAGTAGAATTAAAAAATAATATTAAGAATCTCTGGTGGAAATATTTTGTTCAAGACAGAGAAGATATGGTCGGTTTAGACGGGAGCGTTATTTTAAATCCGAAAGTGTGGGAAGCTAGCGGGCATATTAAAAATTTTAAAGACGCTTTGGTTGAATGCAAGAAATGCCATCAAAGATTTAGGCCGGATAAATTAAAAGATTCTTCTTGTTGTCCGGAATGTGGTGGAGAACTGACAAAGCAAAAAACTTTTAGCGGTTTATTCAAAACTAATATCGGGCCAGTCGAGAAAGAAGGCATAACAACTTATCTTCGTCCGGAAACAGCCCAAGCAATTTTTGTTAATTTTAAAAATGTTTTAAATTCCAGCAACAAAAAAATTCCTTTTGGTATTGGCCAAATAGGCAAGTCTTTCCGTAATGAAATTACGACAAAGCAATTTATTTTTCGGACAATTGAATTTGAACAGATGGAGATAGAATATTTTATCGAAGATAACGCTGATTGGAATGTAATTTTTGATAATTGGCTGTCATATATTTACGGCTTTGCTGATTTAATTGGCCTTAGTCGGGAAAATTTTTACGATAATCAAATTTCGGCAGAAGAGAGGGCTTTTTATTCGCAGAGGACAGTAGATATAGAATACCAATTTCCTTTTGGCCGAGACGAACTTTGGGCTATTGCCTATCGTGCTAATTATGATCTTTCCTGCCATCAAAATAGCTCGGGGGAAAGTATGGAATATTTTGACGATCAGAAAAAAAAGAGGTATATCCCTCATGTCATTGAACCAACTTTCGGCGTAGACCGGACTTTCTTAGCTCTTTTAGCTGAAGCTTATCAAGAAGAAAAATTAGATAATGGAGAAAAAAGAATAGTCTTAAAATTTAAGCCAACAATAGCTCCTTATAAAGCGGCCGTTTTCCCTTTATTAAAAAATCGTCCTGAACTAATTAAAAAAGCCAGAGAAGTTTTTGATTTTTTGAAAGATAAATTTACAATGGATTTTGATCAAAATGGCAGTATTGGCAAGCGTTATCGCCGCCATGACGAAGTTGGCACTCCTCATTGTCTAACAGTTGATTTTGACAGTTTACAAAACAATGATGTTACTGTCAGAGACAGAGATACAATGAAGCAAGAAAGAGTTAATATTAATAATTTAGAAAGTTATTTAAAGAAATAAGATTATGTTTAAAAAAACTGTTTTGGATAACAATTTAAGGATTTTAACTATTCCGATGAAAGGTACAAAGACTGCCTCAGTCCTGTTGCTCGTAGGTGCTGGCTCTAAATACGAAGTTAGGGAAATAAACGGCCTTTCTCATTTTTTAGAGCACATGTTTTTTAAGGGGACTAAAAAGCGACCGAACACTTTAAAATTAATTGAACCTTTAGATAAAATCGGCGGGCAGTATAATGCCTTTACTTCTCAGGAGTATACCGGCTATTGGGCTAAAGTTAATGCTGACCATTTAGAGACAGCTTTAGACTGGGTCTCTGATATTTATTTAAATTCTAAAATAGAGCAGGAAGAAATTGATCGCGAGAAAGGGACTATCCTTCAGGAGCTTAAAATGTATTTAGATATGCCTAGTCAGCACATTTCCGATATTTGGACTGAACTTCTCTACGGCGATCAGCCGGCTGGCTGGAAAATAATTGGCACAGAAGAAAATATCAAAAGTTTCCAAAGAGATCAATTCCTTGATTATCTAAAAACTCATTATTCTGCTAATAACACAGTTGTTGCCGTTGCCGGACAAATTAATCAGCCTAAAGTAATTGAGCAATTAAAAGGATATTTCAAAAATATTAATACAGCAGAAAATCAAGGAAAAGTAAAAGTCCAAGAAAAACAAGCTAAACCACAATCTTTAATTAACTTTAAAGAAACTGATCAAACACATCTTCATTTAGGCGTGCGCGCTTATGATATTTTTCATCCAGATAGATATGCCTTGGGCTTGCTCAGCGTTATTCTTGGGGGAAACATGAGTTCTCGCCTCTTTATTTCAGTTAGAGAGAGGCAGGGATTAGCCTATCATATTAGCTCAGCAATTGATGCAGATACGGATGCAGGTTCATTATTTGCCAGGGCTGGCGTCGACAATTCTAAGGTAGATAAGGCTATTCAGACTATTCTCAAAGAATTCCAAAAAATATCTCGAGAAAAAGTCAGTTCAGCAGAATTAAAAAAAGCAAAAGAATATATCAAAGGGAGCACTTTAATAGAAATGGAATCATCTGATTCGCAAGCTTCTTTTGTTGCTTCGCAAGAGCTTTTAACAGAAAAGATTTTGACTATTGAAGAAAAATTCGCTAAAATTGATAAAGTAACGGTTAATGATATCCAGAGAGTAGCCAGGGATATCTTTAAGCCAGAAAAATTAAATTTGGCCCTTATCGGACCTTTTAAAGATAAGCAGCGATTTGAAAAAATCCTTAATTTATGAACAATAATCAGCAAATAATTAATATTTCGACATCGACTATTTTTCGGTTTATTTTAATTTTGCTTGGCTTTATTTTTTTGTATATTATTGCTGATATCTTGTTAACGGTTTTTATCGCTATTATTATTGCTGCAGCAGCAAATGGGCCGATCGTTTGGCTGCAGCAGCGAAAAATACCTCGTATTTTAGGCGTTGTTTTTGTTTATCTTTTTGCTTTGCTGATTTTAGCTTTAATTGTTACTTTAATTTTCCCAACTTTAGCAGAGCAAGTTAAGCATCTAGCTGATGTTTTGCCTGATTTTATTAACAAGACTGGCCTGAGTATTCAAAAATGGTGGTCTGAATATAAGCTGGACGCAAATTTACAAAGTTTTCTAAACGGCATGGGGAATAGCTTAAGTCAATCAACTGAAGGTATCTTTAATAAGATCACTGGATTTTTCGGCGGTATTTTTTCAGCTTTATTAGTTTTAGTTATTTCTATTTATCTTTCTCTGCAGGAAAAAGGCATTAAAGGGCTTTTACTTTCTTTAACTCCTTCCGAACACCGAGATTATCTCTCTAATTTAATTGATCAAATTCAAAGCAAGATCGGAAAATGGCTAAGAGGCCAGATATTACTAATGATTATTATTGGCGTTTTAACTTTTATTGGACTTTCTCTTCTAGGAGTAGAATATGCCTTAGCTCTTGCTTTGTTGGCTGGCCTTCTGGAAATTATTCCTTATGTTGGGCCTATTTTGGCGGCAATTCCAGCAGCTATTTTAGCTTTCTTCCAGTATCCTTTTTTGGCCCTTTTGGTAATTATTCTTTATATTGTTATCCAGCAATTAGAAAATTACGTTTTGGTGCCGCAGGTAATGAAAAAAACAATCGGTCTTAATCCAGTTGTTATTATTATTGTTATGCTGATTGGAGCAAAGCTAGCTGGTATTATTGGAATTGTTTTATCCGTTCCTTTAGCGGCTTCGATCTCAGAATTTTTTAAAAGTATTAGAAGAAATGAATAAAAATCAATCTAGGCTTGAATTTAGCCGTCCTTGTCAAGAAGGGCGGTTTTTGTATACAATAAAGCTATGAGCGAATTATTTGTTTTAGCAACGCCTATTGGAAATTTGCAAGATGCTTCTCCCCGCTTCAAGAATACTTTAAATCAAGTAGATTTAATTCTTTGCGAAGATACGCGAGTTACTAAAAAACTATTAAGCTATTATCAAATTGCCAAGCCTGTTTTGAGTTATCATCAGCATAGCAGCCTTAAAAAAGAAAAATATATTTTAGAGCAAATACAAAAAGGTAAAAAGTTAGCTTTAGTTTCTGATGCCGGAACGCCGTCTATCAGCGATCCAGGAAGCAAATTAATTGAATTTTTACTTAAAGAAAAACCTTTATTGAAAATTACGCCTATTCCTGGACCAACAGCTTTAGCAGCTGCCTTGAGTATTGCTGGCTGGCCGGCTGATAAATTTCTTTTTTTAGGTTTCCCACCGGTAAAAAAGAAAAGAAAAAAGTTTTTTCAAGAAATTGAAAAAGCAAAATACACGGTTGTTTTTTATGAATCGCCTCACCGGATTAACAAAAGTTTGGCTGAATTAAATCCGCAAGCAGAAGTTGTTGTCTGTCGGGAGCTAACTAAGAAATTCGAAACAATTTATCGCGGCCAAGTTCAAAAAGTTATGAAACAAATTAAGCCCAAAGGAGAATTTGTTATTGTTGTTAAACATGCCTAAAAAATTTTATATCACAACGCCAATTTATTATACTAATCATCCGCCTCATTTAGGAACAGCCTACACAACGGTAGCAGCTGATGTTTTGGCCCGTTATCACCGAAAGTTAGGAGAAGATGTTTTCTTTTTGACGGGGACTGATGAGCACGGAGAACATATTGCCCAATCAGCCGAAAAATTAAATCAAACACCGCAAAAATTTGTTGATCAGATGTCGGCTAAATTTAAAAAAGCTTGGGAAAAGCTTAATATTAAATATGATTATTTCATTCGGACGACTGACTCTAAGCATCAGCGGGGGGTAACTGATTTTCTAACAAAACTATATAAATCAGGAAATATTTATCAAGATGAATACCGAGCCTTATATTGTCCTTATTGCGAAGATTTTATCTTCCAGAAAGATTTAGTTGATGGTAAATGCCCGGTCCATCATAAAGAACCACAATTAGTTTCAGAGACTAACTATTTTTTTAAATTAAAAGATTTCTTGCCGCAGGTTAGAAAATTGATTGAGACAAACAAAATGGTCATTGAGCCAGCTGAAAGAAGAAAAGAAGTTCTCTCTCTGCTTCAGCAAGACTTAGGCAATTTGTCTATCTCTCGGCAAAAAGTTAAATGGGGCATTCCTTTGCCTTTTGACCAAGAGCAGACTGTCTATGTTTGGGTAGACGCTTTATTAAATTATTTAACAGCTATTGAAACAGATAAATTTTGGCCAGCGGAAATTCATTTAATAGCTAAGGATATAGTTAAATTCCACGCTATTTTTTGGCCAGCCTTACTTTTAGCTGTCGGCTTACAGCCTCCGCGGAAAATATTTGTCCATGGCTTTTTTACAGTTGATGGGCAAAAAATGAGTAAAACAATTGGCAATGTTGTTGATCCAGTTTATTTAGCAGAAGAATATGGAACAGATGCCTTAAGATATTTTCTCCTGCGGGAGATTTCTTTTGGCCAAGACGGAGATTTCTCAATCAAGCGTTTCCAAGAGCGCTATAATGCAGATTTGGCTAACGGTTTAGGCAACTTAATGGCTCGCGTCTTAACTTTAGCCGAAAAGAATAAAACGGATGAGCCTTCAGCTAATCAATTAGCTGAAGAAATTAAATCGGCTCAAGAAAAATACCAAAAATCAATGTTGGCTATTAATTTTAACGGAGCCTTAGAATCTATCTGGCATTTAATTAGTGTTGCTGATGAATATGTTGAAAAAAACAAGCCGTGGGAATTAAGCGAAAAAGATTCGGTAAAATTTGCAAAAATTATTGATAGCCTTTTATTCGTTTTAAAGGAAATTTCTTCTTTGTTAGAGCCTTTTATGCCGGAAACTGCTGCAGAAATGCTCAAGCAAATTAAAGAAGGCAAGAAAAAATCTCTTTTTCCTAGATTAGAAAAATAATTGGAATTAGTTTGTTTTTTACGGCATGCCTAAAATTAAAGTTAAATTAATTGTTTGCTGATTAGATCTTCTAATTTATCAATAGCAAAAATGGCCGTCTTCTATTTGTGATAAAGCTAAGGCGGATTAACTTTCCGTTTTTTATTTTAGCTTGAAAATGGCGCAAAGATAACTTATGATATCCTTATATGCTTCCTTTCTTGATTGATACTCACACCCATGTAAATTTTGATGCTTTTAATGATGATCGCTCAGCAGTAATTAAAAGATCTTTGGCGGAAAAAATTTGGCTGATTGGCGTAGGGACTCAATACAGCACTAGTTGCCAGGCAGTTAAATATGCGGAAGAATACAAAGAAGGCGTTTATGCGGCTGTTGGTATTCATCCGACTCATGTTCATCAGGATAGTCTTGAACAGGATAAACAAAAAGAAAGTCAGGAATTAGAAATCTTTGATCTGGTTAAATACGAAAAGCTTTTGCAAAATCCTAAAACAGTTGCTTTGGGCGAAGTTGGCTTAGACTATGGCGAGGGAATTAGTTTGGAAGCCCAAGAAAAACAAAAGAAAGTTTTGCTTGAGCAAATAAAACTAGTTCAGAAATTTAACAAGCCGATCATTTTCCACTGCCGGAAAGCATATAATGATTTAATTGAAATTTTGACTAGCGCAAAGAAAAAATACCCGGAATTAAGAGGAGTCATCCATTGTTTTATGGGGAGGTGGTCGCAGGCAGAAAGATTTTTAGAAATGGATTTTCATCTTGGCTTTAACGGTTTAATTACTTATGCCCGCGATTATGATAAAGTTATTAAAAATCTGCCTCTAGAAAAAATTTTACTAGAAACAGATTGCCCTTACCTAACGCCAATTCCTCATCGCGGAAAGAGAAATGAGCCTCTCTATGTTAAGCATGTTGCGGAAAAAATAGCTCAGGTAAGAGAAGATAGTTTTGCCAAAATAGCTCAACAGACAACGAAAAATGCTCGCCAATTATTCAATATTTAATTATGAAAAAATATAATCCAAGCAAGATTGAACATAAATGGCAGAAATTTTGGGAAGAGAAGAAATTCTACCAAGCTAAAGATTTTTCCCGCAAGCCTAAAAAATATATTATGGTAGAATTTCCTTATCCTTCGGGAGATGGTTTACATGTCGGCCATGTCAGAAGCTATGCTGCTTTAGATGCTTTAGTCCGAAAGAAAAGAATGGAAGGATATAATGTTCTCTATCCAATGGGCTGGGATGCTTTTGGTCTGCCAACGGAAAATTATGCCATTAAAACAGGAATTCATCCGACTAAAATAACCAAGGAAAATATTAAAGTTTTTAAAAAACAGATGAAATCCTTAGGTCTTTCTTTTGACTGGTCGCGGGAAGTCAAAACAAGCGATCCTGATTATTACCGTTGGACTCAATGGATATTTTTGCAATTTTTTAAAAAAGGGCTTGCTTATCAGGCAGAAATGCCAATTAACTGGTGTCCAAGCTGCAAAATTGGTTTAGCTAATGAAGAAGTAATTGGCGGCAAGTGCGAGCGATGCGGCGCGCAAACTAAAGTTAAAATGATTAAGCAATGGATGCTTAAAATTACTGAATATGCTGACCGATTAATAGATGATTTAGAAGAAGTCGACTATTTAGATAAAATTAAAAATCAGCAAATTAATTGGATTGGCCGGAGCTATGGCAGCGAAATTGACTTCTGGTTAACTGATACTAAAGAAAAAATTACTGTTTTTACCACCAGAGCAGACACTCTTTTTGGCGTAACAGCTTTAGTTATTGCTCCGGAACATCCGCTTTTAGAAAAATTAACAACTAAAGAAAATCAAAATAAAGTTAATGAATATGTTTTGGCTTCTAAAAAGAAAAGCGAATTTGAACGGACTCAATTAGATAAAGAAAAAACAGGCGTTTTTACTGGTTCTTATTGTCTTAATCCAATTAATCAGGAAAAAGTTCCTATCTGGGTTAGTGACTATGTTGTCGCCACTTATGGCGGAGGAGCTGTCATGATTGTTCCGGCTCATGATAAAAGAGACTGGCAATTTGCTCAAAGATACGGCGTAACAATAAAAGAAGTTGTTTCTGGCGGCAATATTTCCCAAGAACCTTATGTTGATTACGGCACTTTAATAAATTCAGATAATTTTAACGGTCTTGCCTCGCAAGAAGCTATTAAAAAAATTACCGAAAGCTTAATTAAGAATAAAAAAGGCAGATGGACGGTTAAGTATAAATTGCGGGATTGGATATTTTCCCGGCAGCATTATTGGGGCGAGCCGATTCCAATTATCCATTGCCCTAAATGCGGTGCAGTTCCAGTGCCAGAAAAAGACTTGCCTATTAAGCTGCCGCAAATAGAAAAATATCAGCCAAGCCAAACAGGAGAATCGCCTTTAGCTAAAATGAAAGATTGGCTGGAGGTAAAATGTCCTAAATGTGGCGGCCCAGCCAAGAGAGAAACTGACACCATGCCTAATTGGGCTGGCTCTTCTTGGTATTTTTTAAGATATATTGATCCAAAAAATTCTAAGAAATTCGCTGATGATCAAAAAATGAAATATTGGCTGCCAGTAGATTTATATAATGGAGGCATGGAGCATACTACTTTACACCTGCTTTACTCACGCTTTTGGCATAAATTTTTATACGACTTAAAATTAGTGCCAACGAAAGAGCCTTATCAACGGCGTTATTCCCATGGAGTAATTTTAGCCGAAGACGGCCGAAAAATGAGCAAAAGTTTTGGCAACACTATTAAACCAGATGATGTTATTAAAAAATATGGAGCGGATACCTTGAGAATCTACGAGATGTTTATGGGCCCTTTTGATCAGATGATTAGCTGGAGCAATAGGGGCGTTCAGGGCTGCTCTCGATTTTTAGGAAGAATTTGGCAAATATTTAACCAGCCGGAAAAAATAGGGAAGGAAAGCAGCAAGGCCTCAATTACTAAATTGCATCAATTAATTAAAAAAGTAAGCAGTGATTTAGAAGGAATGAAATTCAATACAGCGATCGCTTCTTTTATGGAATTTATTAATCATTGGGCTGGAAAAGAGCAAACTTTAGTTAAAAAAGACGCTGAAATTTTTTTGCGTCTTTTAGCTCCTTTAGCTCCTCATCTTAGTGAAGAATTATGGGAAAAAATTGGCCATCCCAAAAGCATTTTTACCGAAAAATGGCCTGAATATAATAAACAGTTAATTAAGGAAGAAAGCTGGCAATTAATTATTCAAATTAACGGAAAAGTCAGAGATAAAGTAGAAGTTAAGCGAGGTATTTCGGAAAATGAAGTTAAAAAAATAGCTTTATCTCAAGAAAAAATCAAAAAATGGCTAACCGGGGAAAAACCAAAAAAAATCATCTATATTCCCAACAGGCTGGTTAATTTAGTAATTTAGATCATTCCTTTATTCTGGTTATTATTTTAATTAAATCATTCTGCAGAATTATCATGGAAATTATTAAATTTAATTTAGGAGGTCATTGGGAAGATTTTGATCAAGAAATTATTGATCAAGCAATTGAAACAATCCGGAAAGGCGGTAGTATTATCTATCCGACAGATACAGTCTATGGTTTGGGGGTTGATGCTCTAAATACAGCAAGCGTTAGCCGGCTTTTTAAAATTAAAAAAAGGGCTACGACAAAACCAGTCCCAGTTATGGTTAGAGATGTTGATATGGCTGAAGAATTGGCTTTTATTGATTACAAAAGAAGGAAAGCTCTTGAAGAAATTTGGCCTGGCCCAGTAACAGCTATCTTGGAAAAAAAGAATATTGTCCCAGATATTTTAACAGCCGGTAAAAAAACAATTGGCTTGAGGATGCCAGATCATATTTTTACAGAAAATTTAATGGAAAAATTAAATAGGCCAATTACGGTTACTTCGGCTAATATTTCCGGGGATTCTCCAATGACTTCTGCCAGCGAAGTTATCAAAATTTTTTCTAAAAGTTATCCTCATCCAGATTTAATTTTAGATGCCGGCGATTTGCCTGAAAGCCAAGCTTCAACTGTTCTAGATTTGACTGGTTCTTATCCAAAAATCATTAGGATAGGCCCAGTTAATAAAAATCAGCTGATGAAAATGCTGAAATAAAAAAAAGTGCCGGAGGTGGGACTCGAACCCACAAGGGCCTAAGCCCACAGCATTTTGAGTGCTGCGCGTTTGCCAATTTCACCACTCCGGCTTGCGTTTATTTTCTCTTAAAATCCACTTGTTGTCAATTTAAAAATATAGTACAATAAAAATATATGGCGCAAGTTATTGGATTAGTTAATCAAAAAGGCGGTGTTGGTAAAAGCACTTCAGCAATAAATTTATTAAGCTATTTGGCAGCTATGGGCAAATATGTGCTTTTGGTTGATGTTGATCCGCAAGCTAATGCAACTTCAGGGATAGGTTTAAATCCTTATAAAGTTTCTTTTAGCTTGTATGATTCATTGATTGGAAATATCCTCCCGGAAAAAATCATTCGCCAGACTAATCTATTTGGCTATGATATTATTCCGGCTGCTCCAGATTTAGCTGGGGCAACAATAGAATTAGTTACCCGTTCTAATCGAGAATTCCGTTTGGCAGAAGTGTTGCGCCGAATTAGGACTAACTATGATTATATCATCATTGATTGTCCGCCTAGCTTAGGCTTATTAACAATTAATGGCTTGGTGGCAGCCGACGAATTAATTATTCCAGTGCAATGCGAATATTATGCCTTAGAAGGATTAGGTCAGCTTTTAAGGACAATCGAATTAGTTAAAGATAACTTAGGTAAAGAATTAAAAATAAAGGGAGCTCTTTTGACTATGTATGATCGGCGGAACAGGCTTTCGCGGCAGGTCAAAAAAGAAATAGAAAGAAATTTTGATAATTATGTATTTGATGCAACTATCCCTCGCTGCGTTAAATTGGCCGAAGCCCCTAGCTTTGGCAAATCAATTTTGCAATATGATCCTCATTCTCGGGGAGCAAAGGCTTATCGCCAATTAGCTAAAGAAATAATTGAATTAGATAAGAAAAAAATATGAGTAGTTCACTTGGCCGGGGATTACAATCATTAATTCCCCAAAAAAAATCAAACAAGAGCAAAGTTAGTCCAGTTTCTCGAAAAGATAATTCTAAAAGAGAAGTTATTTTTAATATAGAGGTTGATAAAATTAGGGCTAGCTCTCATCAATCAAGAAAAAATTTTGCTAAAAACAGCTTAATAGAGTTAGCAGACTCAATCAGAGAATATGGCGTTCTTCAGCCTTTGCTTGTTTCTAAAATAGAAAAACCGACCGAAAGGGGCCAGGATGTAGAATATGAATTAATTGCTGGAGAAAGGCGATGGCGAGCTGCTAAAATGGTCGGCTTAAGACAAGTGCCAGTAATTGTCAGAAACAGTACGGCAGATAAGAAAATGGAAATAGGTCTGGTTGAAAATCTGCAGCGGGAGAATTTAAATCCAGTCGAATTAGCTTTGGGATTTAGAAGGCTGCAAAAAGAATTTAATTTAAGTCATCAGGCAATTGCTGAAAAAATAGGCAAAGACAGATCGACAGTAACTAATGTTCTGCGGCTTTTAACTTTGCCGCCAAATATTAAAAGGGCTTTATCGGAAAGAAGAATTATTGAAGGTCACGGAAGGGCGCTGCTTAAGCTTACTTTAAAACCAGACTTGCAAAGAAAACTTTTCCAGAAGATTCTTAAAGAGAAGTTAAGTATGCATCAGGCTAATGAATTAGCCAAAAAACTTTCAGTTGGCATCCCTCAGAGCACTAAAGCAATTGGTCCAAAAAGCTTGTTTTTCCGAGAGACAGAAAAAACATTAGGAGGTGCTTTGGGAAGAATGGTTAGCATTACTCAAAGAGGTCGAGAACGCGGTAAGAGCGGTTTCCTTAAAATTGAATTTCGTGATCAGGAAGAATTAGGAGAATTAAGAGATTCTTTATTAAAAATCTATTCTTTAAAATAATTCCTGATTCTGTTTTTAGCTTGAGTAGTTTTGACAAATTGAAGCCAATCATTATTTGGCTTTTTATTTTTTTGAGTAATAATTTCTACTACTTCGCCATTTTTAAGAGGTGTTGAAATAGGAGAAAACTTTCCGTCAATTTTAACGCCAGCACAATGATCGCCAATATCAGTATGGATTTTATAAGCAAAATCTACTGGCGTAGCTCCTTCTGGCAAATCAATTATTTCTCCTGAAGGGGTAAAAACAAAAATACGGTTTTTAAGAAAGTCAATTTTAAGCGATTCTAAAAATTCTTGGGGAGAAAGAGATGTTTGCTGCTGCCATTCCTGCAATTGCTTAACCCAAATTAATTCTTTTTCAAATTCTTCTTTTTTTTCTCTTTTACTTTCTTTTATTTGTCCGATCATTTTCTTAAGATAATCCTTTAATCCATTCTTTTCGCTGTAATGCCAGTGGGCAGCAATACCATATTCGGCTTCATGATGCATTTGCGGAGTCCTAATTTGGAATTCAGTTATTTTCCCTTCTTGGCAAAAAACAGTTGTGTGAAGCGATCGGTAACCATTAGGCTTAGGAATAGCAATGTAGTCTTTAATTCTTCCCAGAAGAGGTTTCCACTTTTTATGAATAACTCCTAAAGCGCCATAGCAGCTTTCAATATCAGGGACGATTATTCTTAAGGCAACTAAGTCATATATTTTATGCCAATCCATTTCATAACGAAGAAGTTTTTGATATAAGCTATAGTAATGCTTAGTTCGGGCATGAATCTCAATAACTTTGATGCCTTCTCTAGCTAAACTTTTTTTAACTACCGGAATTATTTTTTGCAGATAATTTTTATAAGCATCATATTTATCATGAACTTGATCTAATAAATCCTTATATTCTTTAGGATGAGCATAAGCAAAAGCTAAATCTTCTAGCTGTCCAGAGATTTCTCCGGCGCCTAAGCGGCGGGCTAAAGGGGCGTAAATTTCTAAAGTTTCTTTAGCTAATCTTTTTTGCTTTTCTTCCGGAAAAACATAAAGGGTTTTTAATCCGTGAGTTCTGTTAACTAATTTAATAAGAACAACTCTAATATCCTGAGCCATTACTAAAAACAATTTGCGGAGATTTTCCATGTTGCGTTTAGCGTCATGATGTTCTATTTTGCCGACATTAGTAACGCCTTCTACTAAAAAAGTAATTTCTTCACCAAAATTTTCTTTTAATTTTTCCTTAGGCAAGCCGGCTCTCTCTATAATTTCATGTAAAATAGCTGTGGCAATGCTGGCTGAATCAAGTTTCATCTTAGCTAAATCAAGAGATATCTCTAAGCAATGATTAAAATATGTCTCTCCAGATAAGCGAATCAGGCCCTGGTAATTTTCTTGAGCAAAAAGATAAGCTTTTTCAATTAAAACAAAATCTAAATTTGGATTTATCTCTTTTAGTTTTGCTAAAAATTCTTTTAAACTCATTATATATATTATATTGTCTTGACAAAGACAATGTAAAGTCTATGATTTAGATAACGTTCTTTTATATTTTAACCAGCAAGAGAAAAGCCTTCTGGATGGAGGGGAATTATGGAAAAAGAAAAAAGGATCGGAGCTACTTTAGTCGTAGCTGGCCTGCTGAAAAACCAGAGAGGCGAAGCTCTCTTAGTGGAACGGAATGGGAAGTGGACACTGCCAACCGGGCATATGAATATTTTAGTTGATACTAATCTTAGAGAAACTCTACAAAGAGAGATGAAAGAAGAACTACAGGTGTTAAAAGATTTAACGATTATTGAGGCGTTAGACACTTTTATCAGATATTCGGCAACTGCTAGATATAAGGCAAAGTCTATCGCGATTTATTCCTGTAATGTTAATGATTCGGAAATCGAATACTTTAACGAAGGAGGGAAAAAGAGAAAATTTATCTGGATAAGACCTTCCCAGGCTTTAAATCTGCCGATTGATGATTTGGCAAAGTTAGGTTTAAAAAGATTTATGGGAAAGTATCAAAGAAATGGAAAAAGTTAGAAGGCCTCTTAGCTGAAGAGCCTCATTTTTAAAAATAAAAATGGGGCTTATTTTTTTACAAAATCGCATTCTTTATTACTGCATTTTATTTGTCCGTTTTTTCCAGTAACTAACAATGAATTGCATTTCGGACATCTCTCTCCGGTAGGCTTGTCCCATAAAGCAAAATCACATTTAGGATAACGAGAACATGAGTAAAAGGTTTTTCCTTTTTTTGTTTTTCTCTCGACTATTTCCCCTTTGTTGCATTTGGGGCATTTTATGCCGGTAGATTTAATAATTGTTTCCGTATATTTACATTCAGGAAAATTAGAGCAGGCATAAAATTTGCCAAATCGCCCTAATTTAATAACTAAAGGACTGCCGCATTTTGGGCATTTGCGGTTAGTTGGTTCTTCTAGCTTCTTTTTTTCAACTTCTTTATATTTTTTTAATAAATTTTCGTGAAAGAATTTGTAAAAATTGTTGATAACTGAATGCCATTTTGCTTTACCATTGGCAATTTTATCTAAATCTTTTTCAATGTTAGCGGTAAATTGCACATCAACAATCTTAGGAAAATGCTCTTTAAGCAAGTCAGCGACAATAATGCCAATTTCGTTGGGGCTAAATTTTTTTTGCTCATTTTTACTAACGTAACCACGATCTTGGATAGTGCTGATGATTGAGGCATAGGTAGACGGCCGGCCAATACCATATTCCTCGAGTGTTTTAATTAAGGAAGCCTCGCTATAAAGAGCTGGCGGTTGGGTAAAATGTTGTTCAGAGATAATTTTTAGCAATTTTAAAATTTCATCTTTATCTAAATTAGGCAGAGACGCCTCTTTCAATTTAATTGGATATATTTTTAAAAATCCATCAAATTTGACTGTAGAGCCATTGCTGCGAAAAAGATAGAAAGATTTGCTTTTCCCTTGAGCTTGTATATCAATAGTGACTGCATCAAAGACAGCTGGTTTCATTTGGCAGGCTATAAATCTTTTCCAGATTAATTGGTAAAGCTTAGATTCTCTGGCGTCTTTAATTTTATCTCCTTGATAAATAGCTTTGGTTGGCCGAATGGCTTCGTGGGCTTCTTGAGCGCCTTTAGATTTAGTTTTGTATAAATTGGGGATTGAAGGTAAATACTTGGAGCCGATTTGCTGCTGGATAAATTCTCGAACTTGCTTTAAGGCATTTTGCGAAAGACTTAGAGAGTCAGTTCGGTGATAAGTTATCCGACCATTTTCGTAAAGCTTTTGGGCTAAGCGCATTGTCTGTTTGGCTGAAAAACCGAATTTTTTGGAGGCTTCTTGTTGAAGGGTGCTAGTGGTAAAAGGCGGTAGTGGATTTCTTTTAGTTTCTTTTTTTTGTATTTCAACTACTTGATAATTTGCTTTCTCTAAATCTTGAATTATTTTAGCTGCTTCTTTTTTATTGGCAATACCTGTTTTTGAGATTGTTTTCCCGCCTTTTTTAATTAATTTAGCAATAAATTCTGCTGGCTGGTTATTTTTTTCTTTTTGCAGCTTAGCTTCAATTGACCAATATTCTACTGGCTTAAAATTATCTATCTCTCTTTTGCGATCTACAATCAAGCGAACGGCTACGGACTGGACCCTGCCAGCTGATAATCCCCGAATTAATTTTTTCCAAAGAAAAGGAGAAAGTTCGTAACCGACTAATCTATCTAAAATTCTGCGAGCTTGCTGGGCATTGACTAAATTCATGTCAATTTTCGCTGGATTATCTAAGGCTTTTTTAATGGCTGAGGGAGTTATCTCATGAAAAGTTATTCTTTGGTAAGAATCTTCTTTTAAATTTAAAATATGGGTAATATGCCAAGCAATAGCTTCTCCTTCCCTGTCCGAATCAGTTGCAATAATAACTAAATCAGCTTTTTTGTTTGCCTCTTTTAGCTGCTTAACTGTTTTGCGGGCTTTGGTTGGAATAACGTATTTTGGCTCAAATTTATTTTCAACATCAATGCCAAAATTACCTTTAGGTAAATCACGGACATGACCGTAAGAAGATTCGACTAAATATTGGCTGTCTAAAAATTTGGAGATAGTTTTTGCTTTATTAGGTGATTCAACAATAATTAATTTCATATGTTTAGTATTTGTAATATATGTTAAGTAATTAAAAAAGGCAAATAGCCTTTAAAATCTAGATTATATTTTTTCGTTTTTGGTATTTAGACATTGACAAATAAAATTTATCTGCTATAATTTAGAATGTTTTGTATTAATTAGCCTGCCTGCGGAGTGGCTATAGCTAAATCGATCCCTCCTAAAGATTTGGTAAGGCCAAAGCGCTAGGATAATCTATTTTTATAGATTTTCCTAACCCTCCTGGGCAGGCTAGTTAATATAAAATAGTTATAAAGCTGCTCTAATGTGCTGGGCGGCTTTTTTTATTATTTCTTGAATGATTTTTTCTTCGGTGAAAGTAAATTTCCCAAGAACGAATTTTTCTACATCTTCATTTGTCTTTTCTGGCTGAATGCCGATCCTGGCTCTGATAAAATCTTTAGTTCCTAAATTTTCGATAATTGATTCTACTCCTCTGTGACCGGCTGATCCTCTTCTTTTTTGAATAAGTATTTTTCCTAAAGGCAGATCAATATCATCATGAATAATTAGAATTTGTTCTGACTCAATTTTGTAATAATCTTTTATCTTTCTAATTGCTTGGCCGGATTGGTTCATGAATGTCTGCGGTTTAGCTAAGATAATTTTTTCCTTACCTAAAATAACCTGAGCTATTTCTGCTTTAAGTGCTGCTTTAACCTCCCAGGAATTAATGTCTAATTCTTGCGCTAGTTGATTAACTATGCGAAATCCTAAATTGTGGCGGGTCATCTCATATTTAAATCCAGGATTTCCTAATCCAGCTACTAATTTCATAATTGAATAAAGTTATTTATGTATTCTTTTATCTCTTGGTAATTATCCCTTCCGGCTGTTGGATAAATGACAGAAGCTTTTTGTCCGCCGAGCTTTATTAAATCACCCCGCAAAAGTTTGGTTTCTTTCTTATCAATAACTAAGTTAACTATTCGGTCTGGATCTAATTCTTTAGCTCTTTGCCAATAATCTCTAATTTCCCAAATACTGATATCAGTTTCAATATGACTTCTAAGCTCTTGAAATATTTTAAAATACACGGGGAAATCCCAAAGCGGATTGAGTGAAAGGACTTTTCTTTTAAGCAAGTTGATAATTTGCTGCTGGCGGGCCATTCGGTCAAAATCTCCTTGGGGAGAAGTGTAGCGTGTCCGGATATACCTAACAGCTGTTTCCCCATCTAAATATCGCCAGCCTTTTTTTAATTTAAAAGTTTGGTAAGTATAATTAGAGGCTGGAAAATAAGGGTCGTTAATATCATGAGGAACAAAAACATTTAAGCCATCAACAGCATCAATAATTTCTTGAACTACTTTAATATCAACAATAACATGATGGTCTGTTGCTAATCCGGTAATTTCTTCTATTTTTAGCTTTAACTCCTCAATGCTGAATAAGCGATAAATAGAATTGATTTTTAAGGAATATCCTTTATCAGCAGAACTGACTAATAAATCACGGGGGATAGAGATTAAAACTACTTTTTTGTTTTGCGGAGCAAAGTGAGCGAGAATAATCGTATCAGTTAAGTCTTCGCCAATGTGATTTTCTCCAGGGCGGCCTAAGATAAGAATATTTTCTTCTTTTTCAGTCTTCTCTTTCTGGAAAAAAGCGGCGAAAGTTGAAGCTTCTTTCTTTGTCTCTGTTTTTTGATCTGATGAAGTTATTTCTATAGAATAAGGATGGGTTATTTGGTAGAACAAAACAAAAGAGAAAAAGATAATTAAAAAAGAAATAAAGATACAAGCAACCTTTAATTTTCTCTCTGACCTTTCCATTTTATCTAGTATAGCAGATTTGTAAAAGAACGACAATTGATAACAAATTTGATTTTTTAGCAGAAGTAATCTAATATTAATAATATGAGAAAATTATTAGTCTTTATTTGGGAAATAACTAAAATAGTTGTTATTTCCCTAGCAATTATTATTCCTGTCCGTTATTTTTTGATTCAGCCTTTTTTTGTCCGTGGCGCTTCAATGCAGCCTAATTTTAATACAGGGCAATATTTAATTATTGATGAAATCAGCTACCGTTTTCATGAACCTGAACGAGGGGATGTAATTGTTTTTAAGTACCCAGCTGACCCTTCTCAGTATTATATTAAAAGAATTATTGGCTTGCCGCTGGAGAAAGTCGAAATTAAAAAAGGGCAAATCTTTATTTATAATATAGAAAATCCCGAGGGAATACCCCTAGACGAATCTTCTTATTTATCAGGAATTGTAACTACTCCAGGAAACATTACCGCTGAACTAGGTGAAGAAGAATATTTTGTCTTAGGTGATAATCGACACCAGAGTTCGGATTCCCGACAATGGGGCAAACTTCCGGAGGGAAATATTATTGGCCAGGTATGGATTCGCGCTTGGCCTTTCGATGCAGCTAAGGTGTATTAATCTTATGTGTCCTAACAGAATAAAAAAAAGATTTTTTCAGGCTCCGGAGGGCATGCATGATATTCTGCCGGCCGATCAAGCTTATTGGCAAAAGGCAGAACAGATTATAAGGCGATTAGCTGAAAGCTATGGTTTTGAGCGTTTGGATACGCCAATTCTGGAAAATGCTTCTCTTTTTACAAAAGCAGTTGGCCTAGCTGATGATGTTATTGAAAAAGAAATGTACCTTTTAAAAACAAAAGGAGGGGAGAAATTAGCTCTTCGTTCAGAGCTTACTCCTTCAATTCTTAGAGCTTACTTGGAAAGAAATCTTTCTAACTGGCCTCACCCAGTCAAGCTTTATACGATTGGTCCGGTCTTTCGCTACCAGAAAATTCAAGATGAACATCGATATCAGTCAGTTCAGGCTAATTTTGAAATTATCGGCGAAAAAGAAGCTGTTGTCGACGCGCAATTAATTCAAATCCTTTTCTCTATTATTAGAAAAGAATTAGGCCTTAAAAATGTAACAGTTCAAATTAACAGTGTCGGCTGCCCTAAATGCCGAAGCGCTTATCGCAGATCTTTAGTTAGTTTTTATCGCAAGAGAAAAAATGAACTTTGTCCTGAGTGTCAAAAAAGGCTTACGCAAAATCCGTGGAGTCTTTTAAATTGCCACGAAGAACATTGCGAGGAAATAAAAGAAGAAGCTCCACAAATCATTGATTACTTATGCGACGAATGCCATAATCATTTTAAAGATGTTTTAGAATATTTAGATGCTTTGGAGATTCCGTACATTCTCAACCCATATTTAGTCCGGGGATTAAATTATTACACAAAGACTGTTTTTGAAATTTGGCCGGAGGAAGAAGAAAGGAAATGGGTCTCTTTGGGTGGCGGTGGAAGATATGATAGTTTAATTAAGATATTAGGAGGCGCGGAAAAGCCAGCTGTTGGCTTTAGTCTGGATATCAATAGAATTGTTGATTTATTTAAAGAAAGGAATATTAAGGTAAGTCCAAAGAAGGGCCCTTTAATTTTCTTGATTCAGTTAGGAGAATTAGGCAAGAAGAAGTCTTTAGTCCTTTTTGAAGAATTGCGCAAATCAGGTTTGAAAGTGGCTGCTTCTTTTAGTGAAAATACAATCAAAACACAACTAAAAACAGCCAGCAAACATGAAGCCCCTTTCAGTCTTTTCATCGGCCAAAAAGAAGCTTTAGATAATACAGTCATTCTAAAAGATATGGAATCTGGCAGCCAAGAAGTAATTCCTTTGAATAAAGTAATTAGAGAACTTAAGAAAAAATTAAAGAAAAAATAATTATGTGTATTTTTTGCCAAATTGCCAATCACGAGCGCGAAGCGGATATTGTTTATGAAGATAAAGAAATAATTGCCTTCAAAGACATTAGTCCAAAAGCGCCAGTCCATCTTTTAATTGTTCCAAAAAAGCATATTGAATCAATTAATCATTTAGAGGAAGTCGATAAGGAATTAGTCAGTAAAATGATTTTTTTGGCTAGAGATTTGGCAGTTGAAAATAAAATTGACCAAAAAGGTTATCGTTTAACTTTTAATGTTGGCCGAGGCGGCGGACAAATTGTTGATCATATCCATTTGCATTTAATGGGAGGAGGTGAAATAAATGGATGAGGAAAAAGTTAGTTTAAGCTCACGTAAAAAATGGTTTTGGCTAGCTATTGTTATTGCTATCATCAGCCCTGTCTCGGGAGCTGTTTTAGGAATTGCTTTTTTAACTGAACCTGACTTAAAAAAAGAAGGCAAATTTATATTTTTTATATCAGTTATTTTAGGAATAGCTATTATTCTATTGTCAAAATGGCTATATAGTAAAGGGTATCTTAATCAAGCTGGTTATTTAGCTATTTAATTTTATGTCTAAAAATTTTTGTTACGCTGTCGCTACGCTGATCGGAACTATTATCGGAGTCGGTATTTTTGGAATTCCTTATGTAGTGTCTAAATCTGGTTTTACCCTAGGTATTATTTTTTTATTATTTCTTTCCGGAATGATTTTAATAATGCATTTGCTTTACGGAGAAGTTATTCTGCGAACAACAGGCAAGCATCGTTTCGTTGGTTATGCAAAAAAATATCTAGGGAAATGGGGAAAATATATAACAACCCTTACTTCTGTTTCTATTTTTTATGGCGCCCTTTTAGCTTACGTTATTGTTTCAGGCGAGTTTTTAAAAACAATTTTCGGCGGCTCTGATTTTATTTGGAGTTTGCTTTTTTTTATTGTTTGCGCTTTAGCTATTTTTTTTGGCTTAAAAGTTGTCAGTAAAATTGAAATTTTCATGAGTTTGTTTTTGATTGCTGTTATTTTTATTATTTTCTTTAAAGGCTGGCCGGAAATTGAATTATCTAACTTTGTCGGAACAAATTTGAAATATTTTTTTCTTCCTTACGGGGTAATCCTTTGGGCACTATCTGGCTGGGCAGCTATTCCAGAAATGAAAGAAATTTTTAGCGAAAACAAGAAAGCTGGTTATAAACTTTTTAAAAAAGCTATTATCTGGGGAACCCTTATTCCAGTCTTCCTTTGTTTTATCTTTCTTTTTACAGTTATCGGAGTAACTGGCCAAGAAACTTCAGCGGAAGCTATCCAGGGATTAGTTAAAATTTTAGAAAATGGAACAATTATCCTGGGAGCTATCTTCGGTATTCTAGCCGTAACAACTTCCTTTTTAATTGTCGGCTTAACTCTTAAAAAAATATTTTGGTATGATTATGGAATTAATAAAAATCTATCTTGGATTTTAGTTGTTTCAGTCCCCTTGATGTTTTTTCTTTTTGATGTTCGTAATTTTGTTGCCGTTATTGGATTTATGGGAGCAGTCTTTTCTGCCCTAGAAGGAATTATTTTAATTTTAATTTACCAAAAAGCTAAAAAACAGGGTAAGCGACAGCCAGAATACACGCTTAAGCTTAAGCCAATCGTTTTAAATGGATTAATCCTAATTTTAAGTTTGGGCCTTTTTTATCAGATCTTTTCTTATTTTTAAATAAAAAACCTCTTATATCCTTAATAAGAGGTTGTTTGAATTAACTAATTTTATAAACAATTTCTTCTTCTGATTTTAACGGTTTAACAATAAATTTTTTGTATTGTTTGATTCTGATTCCCTTAATTGTTTTAGCTAAGCTAGTTTCCTTTAAAATTGCTTTTTCGTTTATCTCTTCTTTTATCTTGATAAATCTTTTTAAGCCTGCATATTTTAGTTTATTAATAACATCTTTTGTATTATTAATTAAAACAATTGGCGGAACTAGCCCCCAGCCAAACCAACCATTAGGTAATTTGACTGTTTCTTGTTGGCCGTTTTGAGTTAATTCCTGCCGGTTTTTTTCGGCAAAAATAAAGAGGTTCTCAACTAATTTTTGAATTTTTTCTTGATGCATTTCAATCTCTTTTATCTTCCTGTTTTCCAAAAGACAAATTTGCTGATCAAGGTCATCTTGAATCTTATCAATTTTCCTTTGCTCTCTTTCGATATATGTTAAAAAAGTAGATGCTTCATATATATTTTGCGGTATTGATGTTGGAAAAATAACTAGTTTATTTCTCATAGTAGCCTCCTTTTCTTCTGAAAATTGAATCAATTATTTTCCTTTCTTTTTCTGTAATAATTATTCCTTCAATAATTCCCCAAGCTATTTTTTTCTTTCGATCAAATTCGATTATCTTGATATGCTTTTTCAGTAAACGATAAATTTCGTCCTCATTTTTTTTATAATCATGCCCTTTAATTAATTCTTTAATTTTTTTAGCCTCTTCATTTTCTGAGTATTTTTTTCTTGCCATTTTCGGCTCCTGTTGTTAAGGTTCTTGCTCAAAAATTGTTTTTAGTTTACTATTCTTAAATAGCTTTGTCAATTTAATAAAAGAAAGATATTATTATGATTAAAAAAAGATTGCCTAAAGGAATTCGTAAATATTTACGCAGAGAAAAAGCGCGTCTTCGTAAAGATGTTCTAGATTTTAAAAAACAGGAAGAAAAAATTAAAGCACTATATCAAGGGCTTGTCAAAAAGGGATTAAAAGAGTATATTGAAAATAATGAGAGATAAAAAATCTACTTTTCTTAGCCCAACTAAAGGACGCTTAAGTTTAGGTAAAGTAGCTCGCGAGATTTCAGATTTTATTAATGATGATTCAGGAAGAAAATATCAGCTGATTGTCGGCACTGATTCAGATGGTTGCCGGCAAGCCGATTTCGTAACAGCGATCATTGTTTATCGGGTAGGCAGAGGAGGCCGTTATTTTTGGCAAAAAAGAAGTGAAGGGAAAATTTATCATACTCTGAGAGATCGCATTCATCAAGAAGTTGCTTTGTCTTTGCAATCTGCTCAAGAAATTCTTGGGCAACTGGAATTATTATTTAAAAAAGGTCATCAGCTTAATTATGATTTTCAAATTCATATTGATGTAGGCAAAAATGGGCCTACGCGAGATATGATTAAAGAAGTAGTCGGCATGGTTCGCGGAAATGGCTTTAAAGCAATGATCAAACCAGAATCATTTGCCGCTTCTAATATTGCAGATAGATATGCTTAGAATATCTGTTTCAGGAGCAGCTGAAACAAAAAAATGCGCAAAGGGAGCTTTAGAGTTAGCCAAAGAAATTGGCCGGGAAGTTGTTAGAAGAAACGGAGTTTTGCTTACCGGAGCAACAGTTGGTATTCCTTACTACGCCGCCCAAGGAGCTAAAGAGCAAGGAGGCATTGTTATTGGTTTTTCCCCGGCCGCTTCAGAAAAATCACATATTAAAAAATATAAGCTGCCTACTGATTTTCATGACGTAATAGTATATACTGGATTTAACTATGCTGGCCGTAATTTAATTCTAACCCGTTCTTCTGACGCAGTTATCGTTATCTGCGGGCGTATCGGTACGTTAAATGAATTTACAATTGCTTTTGAAGATAACAAGCCAATCGGTATTTTAACAGGAAGCGGTGGAACAGCAGATATGGTAAAATATATTATTAGTAAATCGCATCGCGGGCCGGGAAGAATAGTTTATGATTCTGACCCCAAAATATTAATTGGAAAATTAATTAAATTAACCAACAAAATCAAAGGAAAGTGAGGTGATTGTGTGGCAATTCAAATTAAGAAAAAACCAGGAGAAACAACTCGTTCTTTATTAAGGCGTTTTTCCCGCCGAGTCCAACAAAGCGGTATTTTGTTGCATGCTCGAAAATCAAAATTTCACGAAAGAGAACCTGGCAAAAAAGAACGTAGAGAAAGTGCCTTAAGAAGAAAAAAAATTTCTAAAGAGAAAGAAAAATTAAGAAAAATGGGATTATTAGAAGAAGAACCAAGATGGAGAACAAGGAAATAAAAGAGAAAATTCAAGATGATGTTAAAAGCGCCTTGCAAAATAAGGATCCTTTGAGGGTTTCTGTTTTGCGTATGATGATGGCGGCCATTTTTAATAAAGAGAAAGAAAAAAGGAGTAAATTAAGCAAGACAGAAGAAAAAATAGAAATATTGGAAGAAAAAAGCAAATTAAGCGATGAAGAAGTCTTGGAAGTTATCTATAGCGAAGTTAAAAAACGAAAAGATTCTATCGAGCAATATCAAAAAGGCAATCGCCAGGATTTAGTTGAAAAAGAAGAAGAAGAATTAAAAATTTTAATGGAATATTTGCCGAAACAAATGGAAGAAGAAGAAATTAGGAAAATAGTTAAAAATAAAATTCAAGAATTAGGAGCTAGTAGTCCTCAAGATATGGGGAAAGTAATTGGCGCTGTTGTTTTCCAATTAAAGGGGAAAGCTGAAGGAGGTGTTATTAGTAAAATTGTTCGAGAAGAATTATCTTAAGCATGCTGGAAATCCGCAACTTTACACAGAACAAAATAAATGAGAAAATATTTCGAGAGACAGTTAGAACTGTTCTAGACGAAGTTGAAGTTCAAAATAGTGCTGAAATTAGCTTGGCTATTGTTGGTGATAGCAGAATGAGAAAATTAAATAAAATGTATCGGGGCAGCAATCGGGTAACTGACGTTTTATCATTTGGAGATAAATCGGTTTTTCCTTATTTAATTAAAGCATTTTCTCCAAAAGAAAAAAAAGAAAAATTTGTTGAAGCGCCAGATGGCATTAACCGATTAGGAGAGATAATCATTTGTTATCCTCGGGCTAAAAAGCAAGCTAGAAAATCAGGGCATTCTCTGGAAAAAGAACTAATTATTTTATTAATTCATGGAACTCTTCATTTGTTAGGCTATGATCACGAAAAAGGATTAAAAGAAAAAGAGCAAATGGAAGAAATGGAAGATAAAATTTTTAAAAAAATAGGAAAATTTAAATAATTATATAAATTAATTTGATATGCCCAAAGAACAAATCATTATTGGCTTAGATATTGGAACTTGTGCTATTCGGACAGTAGTTGCTAAGTTTAGGTCAGATAAGGAGAAGCCCCAAATTATTGGCGTAGGTGAGGCATTGTCTTTTGGGTTAAGAAAAGGAGTCGTTTTTGATATTGAAGAAACAGTTAAGAATATTACTGAGTCAGTCCAAGAAGCTGAAAGAAGCAGTGGTATTCCAATTGAATCAGTTTCTGTTAGCATAAGTGGCAATCACATTGCTTCAAAAACAGGAAAGGGGGTCGTTGCTGTCTCGCGAGCTGACGGAGAAGTCTCTCCCGAAGATGTTGAAAGAGTTATTCATAATGCATCTATGGTTTCGGTTTCTCCTAATAGAGAAATTTTTCATGTTCTTCCGCGAAGTTTTTCAGTTGACGGCCAAGAAGGAATCAAAGATCCGGTAGGTATGAACGGAATCAGATTAGAAGTTGATGTTCTAACTGTCGAAGGATCAGCTCCTTTTATCAAAAATTTAACTAAATGTATTTCAGAAGCTGGATTAGAAATAGAAGAATTAGTCTTAGCTCCTTTAGCTGCTAGTCAGTCAGTTTTAAGCAAGCGCCAAAAAGAATTAGGCGTTTTAGTTCTTGATTTAGGCGGGGGCACTTCTGGCTTGACGGTCTTTGAGGAAAGTGATATTATCCATAGTTGTATATTGCCAGTTGGTTCTTCTCATATTACTAATGATATAGCGATCGGTTTAAGAAGCAGCATTGATTTGGCGGAAAAAGTTAAGGTTGAATATGGTTCGGCTTTGATTTCAGAAGTTAGCAAAAAAGACATAGTTAATCTTTCAAAGCTTAAGTTAGAAGAAAAGGGAACAGTTCAACGCGTAGAAGTGGTTAATATTATCGAGGCGCGTTTGAGAGAAATTATGGATTTAGTTAATAAAGAACTTAAAAGAATTGACCGACAAGGTCTTTTGCCTGGAGGAGTTGTTCTTTTGGGTGGTGGGTCTAAAATGCCTGGCTTAGTTGATTTAGCAAAAGAAGAATTGAAATTGCCGGCGCAAATTGGTTTTCCTTCAGAAATAGAAGGAATTAATGATAAAGTTAATGATCCTAGTTTTGCAACGGCAATAGGCTTAATTATTTGGAGTATGGAAAAAAGAAAAAAAAGAAGCGGAGCAGGGATAAATATCAAAGGTTTTTCAGTAGGATCTACCGTAGGCAAGCTCAAGAAGTGGTTTGGCGGTTTTATGCCTTAAGGTTAAGAACCTTGCATTAATTTTAGATGGAGGGTATAGTTAAAAATAATTTCCAGTTTCTAAGTTTCAATAAATTATTTAAATTGAATATTAGTAATTGAAAATTTTATTACAATTATGGCTCAGTTGAAACCGGAGGTAGAAACTTTTGCTAAAATTAAAGTAATTGGTATTGGAGGGAGCGGGAATAATGCAATATCCAGAATGATGGCTTGTAAAATTCATGGAGTAGATTTTGTCGCTATTAATACTGATGCTCAAGATTTACATCATACCAACGCTTTAGAAAAACTACATATTGGTAAAAATTTAACCAAAGGATTAGGGGCTGGCATGGATCCAGAAGTAGGCCGTCAGGCAGCTGAAGAAAATAGGGATGAAATTCATGAATTAATTAAAGGATCGGATATGGTTTTTGTAACTTGCGGAATGGGCGGAGGAACTGGAACAGGCGCTTCTCCTATTGTTGCTGAAACAGCTAAGGATGCAGGCGCTTTGACCGTTGGTGTAGTTACCAAGCCTTTTTCTTTTGAAGGCAAACAGCGTTTGCAAATTGCCGAAGAAGGTTTATCACAATTAAAAGATCGTGTAGACACTTTGATTACAGTGCCAAATGATAAATTACTGACTATTATCGATAGAAAAACTTCACTTTTAAATGCTTTTTCAGTAGTTGATGATATTTTGCGGCAGGCTGTTCAAGGAATTTCCGATTTAGTTGTTGTTCCGGGAATCGTTAATGTTGATTTTGCTGATATTAAAACAATTATGGAAGATGCTGGTTCTGCTTTGATGGGTATTGGCCGAGCAACTGGTGAAGACAGGGCTGTTGAAGCAGCTAAAGCAGCTATTAATTCTCCTTTGCTTGAACTTTCTATTGATGGAGCAAAAGGAGTCTTATTTAATGTTAGTGGTGGCGCAGATTTAGCAATGTCTGAAATTAATGATGCGGCCAAAATTATCACTGAATCTATTGATCCTGATGCGAGAGTTATTTTTGGCGCAGTCATGGATGATAAATTAAAAAAAGGCGAAATCAAAGTTACCGTAGTAGCAACAGGTTTTGATGAGGAAATGCTTAAAAGAGGCGAAGAAAAAGAAACGAAAATCCAAGATATTTCTCCAATTAATCAAAGAGAAATAAAAGAAAAAAAGAAAGAAGAAATTTCTAAGCCTCAATCAATTCCTAGCTCTAAAGAAGAACCTACTGAAGAAAGCGAATGGGATATTCCAGCTTTCATTAGAAGAAAAATGAAATAATTAATAATATAAATAATCCCCCGTTAATTTCTGATTTGGTGTTAGCGGGGTTAATTTTATTAAAGGGGATTTTTTTATGTCTTTAAAAACAACCAAAGTTAAAAAAGTAGAAAAAAGAGATGGCCGCATTGTTGATTTTGACCAAGAAAGAATATCTAAAGCTATCTTAGCTGCCGGTCAAGCAACAGGCGAATTTAATTTAAAAACAGCGCAAAAAATTTCTAACCAGGTAGTCGAAAATATTAATAAAGTTTTTGCTAAAAGAAAAACTCCCCCATTAGTAGAGCAAATTCAAGATATTGTCGAAATTTCTTTAATGAAAGCTAACTTTACTCGTTCAGCCAGGTCTTACATTATCTATCGTCAAGAGCATCAAAGAGTCAGAGAAGAAAGAGAAGCAATTCTTTCAAGCCACCAAACTGATCTGCCTCTTTCTTTAAATTCTTTAAAAATTTTAGCGGGGCGTTATCTACAAAAAGATGTTGCCCGCAATATTATCCTAGAAAGTCCAGAAGAAATGTTTCAAAGAGTCGCTAAGGCAATTGCTCAAGTAGAAAAAAAATATAATAAGTCAGCCGGGCAAATTAAAAAATTCCAAGATAAATTTTATGAGATAATGTCTAATCTTGATTTCTTGCCTGCTGGACGGACTTTAACGAATGCAGGGACAGGTATGCCAATTGTTTCTAACTGTATTGTTCTCCATATTCCAGATAGCATGGATGGGATTTTTAAGACTTTGCATGACGCAACTCTTTTACAACAAGCTGGATCAGGATTAGGTTTCCCCTTTTCTGATTTAAGGCCAGCTGGTTTTGTTACCAAAAGAACACAGGGAATTGCTTCTGGGCCAATTTCTTTTCTAAAAGTATACGATAAAGCATTTGGGGTGGTAAAACAGCAAGGCAGGCATGGCGCTAATATGGCTGTCATGAGCGTTGATCATCCGGATATTTTAGATTTTATTCATATTAAAGACAGAGAAGGAGAATTAGCTAATTTTAATATTTCAGTAGCTCTAACGGATGAATTTATTAAAAAAGTCATATCAGAAAGTGAAGAGCCCTGGGTTTGCCGATTTAAAAATATAAAAACTCTTCCGCGAAAAATTACTAGAGATACCGAAGGCAATGTTTCTCAAATCCAAGAAATAAAAATAACGCCAAAAGAAATTATGGGAGAAATTGCTGAAGCTGCTTGGACTAATGGAGAACCAGGAATTATTTTCATTGATGAAGTTAATCGAACTAATCCATTGCCAGAATTAGGAGAAATAAAAGCTAGCAATCCTTGTGGAGAGCAATTTTTACATGACGGAGATGTCTGTAATCTAGGTTCTATTAATTTAGCTAATTTTGTCCAAGACGGGAAAATTAACTGGAGTAAGCTTGAAGATGTCACTAAAGCAGCTGTCCGCATGCTAGATAATGTAGTTGATATTACTAAATTTCCAGTAGAAAGAGTTGAAAAAGTTTTTCGAAATAACAGAAGAATTGGCTTAGGGGTAATGGGTTTTGCTGACATGCTTTTTCAATTAAAGGTAGCTTACAATTCTAAAGAAGGAACAGAAGTTGCTGAAAAAGTAATGAAGTTTATTAAAAAAGTCTCTCATGCTACTTCACAAGATTTAGCTCGTGAAAAAGGATCTTTCCCTAACATTAATTTAAGTATTTGGGCAAAAAAGAAAAATTTCAAAATTAGAAATGCAGCTGTTACTTGCATTGCGCCAACAGGGACAATCTCGATGATCCCCGAGGTATCATCTTCAATAGAGCCTTATTTTGCTTTAAGCTACAAAAAACAACAAATAATGGGAGGCCAGCAATTCCATTATATCAATCATTATCTTGAAGATGAGCTTAAGAAAGAAGGACTGTATTCCCCTAAAATTATTAATAAAATTTATCAGACGGGAAGCATCCAAGACATTAAGGAAATTCCGCAGCGGATTAAAAAAGTTTTTGTCGGTGCTATGGATATTACACCGGCGGATCATGTTAAAATGCAAGTTGCTTTCCAGAAACATACAGATAATAGCATCTCTAAAACAGTTAATTTACCTAATGAATCAACTCGTTTTGATGTAGAAAAAATAGTAAAGCTGGCTTGGAAAATAAAAAGCAAGTCATTTACAGTTTATCGAAGTGGTTCTCGAGAAAAGGAAGTATTACAAACATTGTCTGCTAACACTAAAAAAGAGGAAGGTAATGCCTTGCCTCCTCATTATACTAAATGTCCAGATTGCGGAGCTTGATCTTATATCTGGCATAATCGCCTATGATTCAAATTTACACTGGTCAAGGCAAAGGCAAAACGACAGCTTCTTTAGGATTAGCCTTGCGTTCTCTCGGAGCAGGAAAAAAAGTTTTGCTGATTCAATTTTTAAAAGATGGCAGAAGTTCAGAAATTAAAGCAATTAAAAAGATAAAAAATTTTGCCGTGAAATCTTTTGGTAAAAGGGGTTTTGTCATAAAAGATCATTTGACCAAAAGAGATTTTAACCTTGCAAAGCAGGGTTTTAATTTTGCCAAAAAATCTATTCAAGGCAAGAAATATGATCTGATTATTTTAGATGAAATAAATGTAGCTGTTGATTTTGGTTTATTAAAAAAGGATGATTTATTAGACTTAATAAGAATTAATCCGGATAAAGCAGAATTAGTTTTAACTGGACGAGGAGCTAAAAAAGAAATTATTAAACAAGCAGATTTAGTTACAGAAATGGAAGAAATTAAACATTATTTTAGAAAAAATATTAAAGCAAGGGAAGGAATTGAATATTGAAGTTAACTAAATCTAAAATCCTTCTAATTGCCTGCTTTTTATATATTCTGGCTGCCTTTGTTTATTCTTTAATAAAAGTCCCTCAAATTAAGGGGTTTGATCAATATTATGATCAAGATATTAAGTTAGAAGGAATTATTACTAGTGAAGTTAAGCAAGAAATTGATCAACAAAATTTTGAATTGCAATCTGAAAATATTCCCGGAAAAATTTTTGTCATTACTGAACTTTATCCTAATTATCGTTATGGAGATCAATTAAGCATAAGAACAAAATTAAAACAGCCTTTAGTCTTTGAAGATTTTGATTACCGTCAATATTTAGCCCAGCAAGAAATTTATACAATTGCCTACAATCCGCAAATTGATATTTTAAATAGAAACCAAGGCAATTGGTTTTATCAAAGAGTTTTTAATTTTAAAAATGAACTGAGAAAAGTTATTGACCAAATTTTATTGCCTCCTCACGCAGATATTTTAAAAGCAGTTTTCTTGGGTGATAAATGGAGTATCTCAGATCAGTTTAAAGAAAAATTAAATATTAGCGGAACCCGCCATATAGTTTCAATCTCAGGGATGCACATGATAATTGTTACACAAATTCTAATGTTCACTGCTTTGGCTTTAGGCTTATGGCGGCAGCAAGCATTTTATTTGGTTATTGTTTTAATGTTCCTTTATATTATAATGATTGGCGCTCCAGCTTCGGCAGTTCGTGCTGGCATTATGGCTGGCTTAATCCTGTTGGCGCAAAATTTGGGCAGATTAAGAAATCCGATTATAGCCTTAGTCCTAGCGGCTACCTTGATGCTTCTTTTTGACCCAATGCTGATTAAATCAGATATTGGTTTCCAGCTTTCTTTCATGGCCACTTTAAGCATTATTTATCTTAAGCCTATTTTAGATAAAAAAATTAAGAATTGGCCTGATTTTTTTCACTTAAAAGATATTCTAACAATGACTTTAGCTGCGCAAATAGGCGTTTTGCCTCTTTTAGTTTTTCATTTTGGGCAGTTCTCTTTAATTTCTCCGGTGGCTAATTTATTAATTGTCCCCCTTTTGCCGATAATAATGATTCTAGGTATAATTGTCAGTTTTGTCGGTTTGTTCTGGCTTAATTTAGCTGAAATTATCATTTGGCCAATCTGGTTAATTTTAACTTATGTTATTAAAATCATTGATTATCTATCATCTTTCTCTTGGGCTTCCTCTCAGTCTCTCGGCCAGTTTCCTTTCTTGGGATTAACAATTATTATTTATTATCTATTCTTATTTTTAATCATTTTAAAATGTTCAAAAAGAAAAAGATTATTTATTCATCATTAGGATTTTTATTTATCCTAACTGTTTTTATCTGGGCAGTTATTTTTTCTCAATTGCCTGATGGTATTTTAACAGTGCATTTCTTTGATGTTGGGCAAGGAGACGCCATTTTTATTGAAACTGATTCTGATAAACAATTATTAATTGACGGAGGTCCGGATAAGACAATTTTAGAAAAATTAAATGAAGTTATGCCTACTTATGATAGAAAGATCGACCTAATTATTTTAACTCATCCTGATGCAGATCATCTTGCTGGATTAGTTAGTGTTCTAGAATATTTTGAAATAGGGCATATTATTACCAGCGGACTCAAAAAAGATACGGCTATTTACCAAAAATGGCAAGAATTAATACAAGAGAAAAATATTCCTTTAAGCTTAGCCCAGTCTGGACAGAAAATAATTTTGGCAAATAATGTTACTTTAGAAATTTTTTGGCCAGAACAATCGTTAATAAAGAATTTTAGCAAAAAGGCAAATAATGTTTCCGTAGTCAGTAAATTAGCTTATGAAGAAATAGATTTTCTCTTTTCGGGAGATATTGAAAAAAAAGTTGAGAATTATCTTGTCAATAATTTAGAAACAAAATTAGAGGCAGATATATTAAAAATTCCTCATCACGGCAGTAAAACTTCTAGCATTGATGATTTTTTGCGGGCTGTTGATCCCGAAGTGGCTGTTATTTCAGTAGGTAGGAATAATCGCTATGGGCATCCTAACCAAGAAGTTTTAGGAAGATTGCAAAATTATGTTGTTTATCGGACAGATCAAAATGAAGATATTAAAATTTCTACTGATGGATTTAATTTTAAGGTAGATTCAGATCTTTAAATCAATTTATCCACAATAGAATAGACGACGTATTTGTAATTAAAAATAAGAATAATTAAAATGTATTTACCTAATATTATTGACAATTAACTATTATTATATATTGTAATACATATAATAGAACATTAATAATTTAATAAGGAGGTTTATCATGACAAGGTTATACAAAGATCAACGTGAAGACCTAGTAACCAGATTAACAGACTTTTTTAAGGGGCTGACAGCGGAAGAGATCGATGATGTGGTGACGGAGGCAAGATAACAGGCCACCGTCGAAACGGTTCAAGAACGCAAGAACAGATTCGCCAAGTTGTTCGATAGTCAGATGGAGACGTTAAAATCCAGAGGCTGTCCGCAGGCGATTCTGGAAGCGTTCGGCAACCAGCGTAACGCCGTGCTGTCCAAAACGGCCGAGATGGAGATCCTTGAAGGACACATTCCGTTCGTGCCGGTGATCCCGCGAACCTATATGGGCGTCTACGGACTCATGCCCATGGTCCGCAACGGTGACGAAGTGGGTTACACCTACCTCGATCCGAAAGAGATCACCGACAAAGTGGAAACTCCGAAGGGACCTTACTTTATATACGACGTGGAAGACGGCAAGGAAATGCTCGGCGATTCGCCCAAAAAGGCGGAGAAGCTCATCAAAGAGCAGAACCGTTCTTGCCCTGACGGCTGACGAAGGCATCGCTGTGTGCGTTCACTCCAAAGTGCTCTCCGAGCACTACGTGGACTGCACAGGTTCCCGCTACGAGCGCGCCTACTTTGTGCCGAATGTCTACCTCCTCGACGACTTGCCGGAGCTCCACTGGAACATTGTCGGCCACTCGTTTGACGGGTGGGGTTCCGCTTCCTGCCGTAGTCGGGCTTAGGTCCTCGGCACTTTGGACCTTTCGGTTTCTTGTTCTTTATTGCTAAAGTTAGCTACGTACATGTATTTTTAAAAATAGCTCAAAAAATGATCTGCCTTTTTTATTTATCTGCAAAGGTATAAATAATTTTGCAAAAAACTTTTTTTATGATAAAATACAAACATGAATCAAAATATTAAATCGCAAGAAAAAACCTTAGTTTTAATTAAACCAGACGGTGTTCAACGTTCTTTGATAGGAGAAATTATCCATCGCTATGAAAGAACGGGCTTAAAAATGATTGGCCTTAAATTTTTGGTTCCTGACGCAAAAACAATTGAAAAGCATTATTTAACAGAAAAAGATTGGCTGGAATCAGTTGGCCAAAAATCAATTGAGTCTTATTCAAAAAAAGGTTTAGAGCCTCCTTCTCGTAATGCTAAAGAAATAGGGCAGAAGGTTTTGCAGAGATTGAAAAAATATCTTTCTTCCGGTCCGGTTGTTGCAATGGTTTGGCAGGGCAACGAAGCGGTCGGTGTTATTAGAAAAATTACCGGGTCAACCGAGCCATTGAGTTCGGATGTCGGTACTATTCGAGGTGATTTGACTATTGATTCTTATTCTTTAGCTGACCCTGATGATCGAGCAGTCAGAAATTTAATTCATGCTTCTTCAGATGTTAGGGCAGCAAAAAAAGAAATAAAAATTTGGTTTAAAGATAATGAGATTGTTAAATATCGATTAATTCCAGAAGCCATCTTGTATGATGTTAATCTAGACGGAATAAAAGAATAAAGAAAAGGAATTAAGGTAAATTTTAACAGTTATTAATTAGTTCTTTTAATTTTTTGGACATTTTAAAACGGAGGTGGAAATGGTTAGAAAATTTTTTTTGAAGTTGGTTAGAAGTCAGGAAATAGACGGGAAAAAATATTTCATTATTCCTCTGACAGCAAAAATTCCTAATTATATTGGAGTTTGGGCAGGGAAAACAGCTTGTTTCCGGTCTAATTGTTATCGCAGGGAATACAAAGGGAATAAATGGCATTTTTTAAGATTCCTCCTGTTCTATCTGTGAAAGCTTACAGTTTCCCAGAATGCCGGAAGACAAGAAAGGGTTGGAATTACGGAGCGCCGAAATGGATTTTTAACTAAAAGGAGGAGTTATGAAGTATGCGATAAGATGCCGGAATTGCCAAACAGAGATAGATATTGAAAACCTCAAAAATTTTATAATCACAAAAGAAAAAGAAGAAAAAAAAACAAGATTCAAGAATAACAGCTTCAGATTTAGGTGTCCACAATGCGGATTGATTAACCACGTTAAATGTCGTTATAACGGCAAAACAGGAGGAGGAAAGATAAAAAGCGTTAAGATCTTGCATTAAGATTTGCCTTGTTGGATATAAAATAGTCAAAAGAATATCCAGCAAGGCATTTTTTATTGTATTCCTATTAATTTTTAAATTAAAAGAGGCAGCTAAAAAAATAGCTGCCTTTTTTCTCAGAAAGGAATTGTTTCTTCTGAGATAAAAATTACCAAAGAAAGAGTCAAGAAAATACTTAAAAAAACGACGATCCAAGTAAAAGCAAGCGTAATTAAGTAAATAATTTTATTCTTATCTTTATTTTGGAAAGCCTTAAAGATAGAATAAACACTTGCTATTACAGCAAAAATTAGTATAACAATCATTGCCCAGAAAAACACTTCAAAAGATATCGGCATTTTTACCTCCCTTATCTTTAAATGTTAATATGCAATTTTATTCTTTTCCTTAAATTACAGTCGGGGTGGCGGGATTTGAACCCACGATCTCTCGCACCCCATGCGAGCGCCCTAAACCGCTAGGCCACACCCCGCCTAGGGTTTTTATCTTGTTTTAGACATTGCCTTAATACATTTAGTGCAAGCCATAACTCTTTTGCCACTTTCAAGATAAACCCATTGTAAATTAGGATGTTTGACTCTTTTACCTGTTGGATTATAATTACCCCGCAATTTTTTGCGGATTACAGATACCATTGATTTTTTGCCACAAATGGCGCATCTTCTTGCCATAATTATTGATTCTATCCCAATAGATAATAAAAATCAAGAGGGATATTAAATTAAAATGCTAGACCGGGGAAAGGACTCCCAGTGACGATATAATAAGATATTGAAGAAAGATAAGGTAAAATTATAATAGCTAGCATAATTGCTATAAAAATACCAACGTAAGATCTTTCTAAAGCTTGAATTACCTTAGATCGTGGGAAGAAATTCATTAATAACTTCGAACCATCTAAAGGAGGAATAGGGATAAGATTAAAAAGCCCTAGAAAAATATTGATATAAATAATCCAAGTAAGACTAATGTAGAAAAATCCTCCTACCGAAAAAAAGCGTAAAAGCAAACCAAATATTAAAGCTAAAAGAAAATTAGCAGCTGGACCAGCAATGCCTACTTTGGCTATGCCGTATTTTTGATCCTTGAGATTATATGGATTGAAAGGAACTGGTTTAGCCCAGCCAATAAATCCACCCAGGAAAAACAGCAGCAAAAGAGGGAGAATAACTGTTCCCATTGGATCAATATGCTTTAGCGGATTTAAAGTAAGCCGGCCAGCGTATTTGGCAGTGGGATCACCTAAATGATCAGCCATCCATCCATGAAAATATTCATGAAGAACCGCTGAAAGGACAATAATAATGTATAAAAAAAGTTTAAATTCAAAAGAAACTTCCATGTTTTCTATTATAATTAAAAAATTAATATTTGGCAAGATGCAAAAACTCTCCCTTTTTAAAAAATAAGGGAGAGCTTCTGTTCTCAGGCAGAGAGTCTATTTTTATTTTCTCTCTTCCAACTTTACGGTAGTTGTGCCTATTTTATTGCCTCGCAAAATTTTAATTTCGATATTATCACCTGGTTTTCGTTTGTGAATAAGAGCCTGCAGAGGATTTTTGTCGGATATCTTTGTTTTATTAAATTCTAAAATAATATCTTTTTCCATTAAACCGGCTTTATGCGCCGGGCTGTTTGGAACAATCGCTGGTTCTCCAGAGCCTGGCTCTCTAATAACTAAAGCTCCGTAATCGACAGGCAATTGCAAATTGAATCTCTCGGCAAAACTTTCTTTAACCAATTTATTAATTAAAATGTAACGAACTCCTAAAAAGGGACGGATAATTCGGCCGTGTTTTTTAATGTCAATCAAGTCCCTTTTAGCATTGTTAATAGGTATAGCAAAACCAATATTTTGAGCTCCAAGAACGATAGCAGTATTAGTGGCAACAGCTTTACCGTCAAAAGTGATAAGCGGCCCGCCAGAATTGCCTGGATTGATAGCTGCGTCAGTTTGAATAAGTCCTCTTAAATCAGCAGACTGGCCAGAAAATCCATCTTGGGCAGTAATAAAACGGCTGAGTCCAGAAATAACTCCGGTTGAAACGGTATTTTGGAAAGTGCCTAGAGCATTTCCAATAGCAATGACATCTTGGCCTAATTCTATTTTGTTTGAATCGCCTAACTCTAATACGGGAAATTTCTTATTCTTAAAGCCGATTGGTTTAATGATGGCAATGTCATTAACTGGATCTCTAGCTAAAATTTCTGCCTTGTATTCTTTTCCTTCGTTAGTCACAATAGTATAATCTACTTGCGAAGAGGCAATAACATGGCGGTTTGTTAAAATAATTCCGTCTTCAGAAACAAAGAAACCACTACCGCCGCCAATCTTTACCTTTTGTTGGCCTTCTTGGCGATATTGGGGAATTGGTCTGCCATAAGGACCGAAAAATTCATCAAATGGTTGAATATAATATTTTTTAAGCTTAGGTAAGTCTTTGGTGATAGTAATGCTTACTACGGCTGGACTTACTTTTTTAACTATATCAACTATAGGTGACTTATACATAAGAACAAAGAAAGTTAATTTTTAATTAATTCTATTAATAGTATATTTTATTGACTATAATTAGTCAATATTATAAGATGGAACTATAAATTTTTATTTGCCCCTGTAGTTCAACGGATAGAACTACGGACTCCTAAGCCGTAAATATAGGTTCGACTCCTGTCAGGGGCATTGGGCAAGGGCCCATGGCGCAGTTGGTTAGCGCGTTAGTATGGCATACTAAAGGTCGTGGGTTCGAATCCCACTGGGTCCACTAAAAATGCCGGGGTAGCTCAGGGGTAGAGCATTCGACTGAAAATCGAAGTGTCGGCGGTTCGATTCCGCCCTCCGGCACCTGACGCGGATGTCGTATAACGGTTATTATACAGCCTTGCCATGGCTGAGATGTGGGTCCGACTCCCATCATCCGCTCCAAAACTATTGACAAATTATTTAAAATGTGCTATGTTTTAGGCAATCCTCGCGTAGAGGATTTTTAATTTCATTAACAATTTATGTATATTAATTCTAAGATTTCGGCTTCGTTAACTTTAGTTAGCTTAATCTCAAATCTTATTATTCCTCAGTATAGCTTAACTGCTTTTGATACAAATGAAGTTAATGATTCTGATTTAACATTTGAATTAATGCCATCAGATAATTTGGCTACTTTACGGGGCCATGCTTTAATTCAAACTAGCATTCCAGAAACACCTAAGGTTGTCACTTCTTATTGGGTTTTGGTCACTGCTTATTCTAGCACTCCTGATCAAACTGACTCGACGCCTTTTATTACGGCTTCTGGAACACATGTTAAAGATGGAATAATAGCTTGCAATTTCTTAAGATTCGGAACTAAAGTAAGATTTCCTCAAATGTACGGCGATAAAAGCTTTGTTGTTGAGGACAGAATGGCTCTTAAAAACAGCCACAAAATTGATATTTGGTTCCCTTCAAGAGAAGAAGCTAAACAGTTTGGTGTTAAGTTATTAAAAGTTGAAGTTCTTGAAACATAATAAATCCCGCATTTTTTGCGGGATTTATTGTTACAAGAAATAGCGTGATTTATTATTAATCTTGTTATCAGTGCGGACGGTGGGAGTTGAACCCACAAGGGAATAATCCCATATGGTCCTAAACCATACGCGTCTGCCAGTTCCGCCACGTCCGCCTATCTTTATCTTAGGTATTCTTAAGGTATAAATCAAGCAGTTATCTTTTTTGCGGCAAAAAAGAATAAATTTTCTGCCATATTTGCTGAAAATGATCTTTTATTTCTTCTTTAAAGATTTTTTCTCTATTATCATAAATTCCTCCTTGATAATATTTTTTTTCAATTTTGACTAAGTAATTAGTAATAATAATTGCTGAAATGGCGATAGGAATAGCCACTAAAATATCGACAAAAAAATGCTGGGCTAAATAGACTGTCCCTAAACTAGAGAAGAAAGCCCAAGGCAGAGTAAAATAAATAGTTCTTTTTTTAAATTGGTATAGGTAATAGACAATAACTATAGCCCAAGCTACATGCATGGACGGCATAGTACTGATTGGAGCAGTTCCCCCTTGCATAACGCCGGATTTTTTATGAAATTCTAATATATGCCTGCTTGGCTGATAATTTTCTAGAGGGCTTAACAAAGAATATTCTATCTCTTTTTGGTAAACATTATTTAAGTAAGTGTTTTGAGGGCTATTAACCGGAAAGAAAAACCACAAGGGCAAACTTATCATAATAGGCAAGGTCATAGCGATAAGATATCTGCTAAAAATTTTTTTCTTATTCAAAAAGTAAAAAATTAACAAGATAACGCCAATCATTTCGCCTAAAGCCATAAAAGAATAAATAAAAAAAAGGGACATTTTTCCTAAAAGAATTTCTTGATTGCTTAAATCAAAAAAAGGATAAAATCCGAATATCAATTTATCTATTTGGGCTAATTGACTGTCAATTAATCTATCTTTGCAGGCAATTGATATTTGCCCAAGGATTAAGCTGACTAAGCTAAAAAAAATGATAAGGAATAAAATTGGCCTTAAAACAATTAGGATATTAACAAAGATACTCTTAACCCTTCGGAAAATATCATTAAATAAATTTTTAAGAGGAAAAATATTTTCTTTTAAAGATTTTTTCTTTTCAATAAAAGGAGAAAAATAATGAACTAAATAAAGATATAATTTGAAAAAGATATAAAGATATAAAAATAAAAAAATAGAAGGGAATAATTTTAATCCCATCGCTATATTCTTAAAACTAATCTTAAAAGATTCTAGCCAGCTATACTGAAGATTAGAAATAAAAAAGACTAGAAATAATATTAAAGAAAATAAAGATAGCACATATTCTTCAATTCTAATCTTTCTTAAGAAATTTTTAATTTTAACCATGTATTTCTTTATATATATTAACTAATATTTAATCCCTGAACAACCTTGACTTTTTTATTTTATTGTGTATAATATAGGGAAAGTACTTTAAAATTAAAATTTAAACAATAAGGAGGAAAAAATGGAATTAATAATATTAGGAACAATCCTTGGATTGTTAGCGGTAAGTGTATTTTCTTTTTTGATCGGCAAAATAACTTTTGGCGCTCTGCTTTTAACAATTTTTTTTGTCATAGGATTAATGAGTGTCAAAAAAATTCCTAACAATCCGCCCCACAAAGGTGTGGTTGTCATCTTAGGGAAAAGAAAAAATATTTACAAAAAAAAATATATTTACAAAAACGAGGGATGGCATTTCCTATTCCCTCTGTTTGACATCTATAATATTATTCCAGTAGATGTCACCAAGAAAAATAAGGATTTTCCTCCCGAAACAGTCAGAACGCCAGATTTGGCTGTCCTACAAATACCAATCTCCTTAACCTGGATTCCAGATAAAAATCATTTAGTTGAGTATTTGGACAGCGGGGGAGAAAATGGAGTTTGGGAGATAATTCAGGACGTAGTCAAAGAGCGGGTTAGAGCTTGGGCTATCAACAACCAAGAAGGTCCGCAAGATTTCGAAGAGGCTTTGGGAGCCAGGGAAGAGGCAGTCGAGGTCTTAATCAAAGCTGTCTCTGGTAAAGAGCTTAAAACAATAGATTCGGTTGTCCCGACTCCAATATTGTTCAAATATTTCAACAATCCTCCGGAAAGCCCAACGAAAAGTCAGGCAAGAATGTGGGGGAAAAATTGGGAAAAAGTTAAACAAGTTCTTCAAGGAGAAGATGTAGCAAAAATTAAAGAAGAGGTGGACAAAAGAAAAGAAGCAGTAAAAGAAATCCAAAGAGGAAATGGTTCTCAGCCATTGCCTAATTTGGGAATAGTATTAAAGAGATTAAATATCGGCGATATCGAAATAAAAAAAGGAACTGATTTGGAAAGAGCGTCTGAACAGTCTGCTAAAGAAAAAAAAGAAGCAGAGGCTGAGAAAGTTGAAATTAGTAATTTAAAGAAGAGGATCAAGGAATTGATCAGATTAGGGCTTTCTCCTCAAGAGGCTAGAGATTTTCTCCAAACAGAAAGAGGAAAAGTCCAAAAGAATATTCATGATATCCAAGGTTTCCAAGGTTTGGATATTAATAAAATTATCGAAACAATCCTGAAGGGGAGGTCATAATATGAAAGAGCTAAGATTTCTTTTGGGAGTTTTGGCGGCTATTTCTTTCTCCATTTTCCTGTCGTATCATTTTGGTTATAGAGACAGAGAAGTTGTCTCAAGATCAATGTTATTTGTCCCGGCAAATAAAATGATTACCGAATCTTCAGTAATCATTAAAAAGGACCAGATTTTAGTAATCAATGCCGGAGGGGCAGTTAATAGCAGTAAAAACTGTTATGATTCAGCATTTCGCTGGGTTGGCCCTGAAGGATCTAATTGGTCTTGGGGAAAAAGAAAAAGGAGAGTTAATAGTAGTTTTATGTCTTTGATTGCCAAAATTGGCGATCAAGATTGGTTTAAAATAGGAAGAGGTTTTAGGAAAAGGTTTTCAGAAGGCGGCCAATTATTTTTTGCCGTCAATGACGACCTCTATGACCGGTCTGGTCGATTTAGACCAGATTGGATTGATGACAACCAAGGCAGATTTGTTGTTGAGGTTGTCGTAAAAAAATAAGAACAAGGGGTAGGGAATGTAGATTCTCTACCCCTTTTTTGTTAAAATAAGCTGTGTAATGATAAATATTAAAGAAAAACATAAATTTTTTTTGAAAAATATATTTATTTTTCTTTTTTTTGCTTCTATTTTTTCTTTAATCCAATTTTCTTCTTTAAATCTGGCTGGGTTTGATGCTTATTATCATATAAAATATGCTTATCTTTATAGAACTTTAGGCATTGAGGAAACTCTTAATAATTTTAGCTTAGGCGGAGAATATAGTTTATTGAATCAATATCCCAGCGATCTTTCATTCCTTTATCACATTTTTTTAATTCCTTTTACTTATGGTAATTTAATTATTAATAATAAAATAGCAGTTATCATTTTAGCTGCTTTAATTTTAACTTTATTTTATTGGGTTTTAAGAAAAAACAACATAAAATATGCTTTCTTTTGGACTTTGCTGTTTTTTGCTTCTGCTAGCTCTTTTATCTCGCGCTTGCTTCTTGCCAGGCCATTGCTTCTTTCAATTATATTCTTAATTCTTGGTTTTTATTTGATAATTAAGAAAAAATATATCTGGCTTTTTGTCTTGTCTATTTTTTATACTTTAAGCTATGCTGTTTTTCCTTTGTTGCTAGTTATAAGCTTTCTTTATATCTTAGCTGAATTTATTCAATTGAGAAAAATTGATTGGCGCCTTCTCTTAGTTCCTCTTTTGGGAATTTTTCTTGGCTTAATCATTAGGCCTGATTTTCCTCAGAGTCTATCTGTTATTTTTGTCCAAGATTTTTTAACTCTTTTTTATAATTTTCAAGGAAATATATTGAATATTGCAGAGATGTCTTCAATCAGTGGGGTAATGATTAACAACCTCATCCTTTTTTTGCTGTTCAGTATTTCTTTGGCTTTTTTTATTATTGATATCATAGAAAAAAGAATTAATCGAAATAAGCTGTCGGTTATCCGCCTTAATACTTTTTTCTTATCTTCTTTATTTTTTGTCTTAACAATAGCCAGCCAGCGATTCTTTGAATATTGGACTCCTTTTGCTTTTTTCTTTGCTGCTTTTAGCTTCAAGCAGATATCGCAAAATGCTTATTGGAAAAATTCAATATTGTTATTTAAAAAAAGGACAAAAAAGACTTTTCTTAAAATTAAGTTTTCCCTATGCTTTTCCCTTGTCCTAATTATTATTTCAGGCAGTACGATAAATATTATTCAGTCAGTTGATCTAATCAGCGAAAAAAGCCTGCCTTTTGCTAAATACCAAGAAGCCGGAGAATGGCTTGAAAAAAATACGCCGGCAAAATCAATTATTTTTAATGCTGGCTGGGATAATTTTCCCCAATTATTTTTTTACAATCACCACAATAATTATCTTGTTGGCAAGGACCCTACTTTTATGTATGTCTACAACAAAGAGCTTTTTTGGTTTTGGAACAATTTAGTTAATTGCGGATTAATTTGCAGCCAACCTTTAGCAAAATGTCCTGAAGCAAGTTATGTCGAAAAAATATCTCAGCGGGCTAAAAAAGCCAGCCAAATTATTAGAGAAAAATTTAAAAGCGAATACATTTTTGTAGATAACCAAAAAATAGAAGGACAAATAAACCGATATGCGTTTTTAGAAAAAATATTAGCTGAACCTTCCTTGTTTGAAAAAGTTTACCAATCTAATGAATATGAAGAAGTTACTATTTATCATATTTTGGCAAAATAAAAAAGCCAAACAAAAAAAACTTATTTGGCTTTTTTAACAAAGCTAGATAATAAATAATGATTAAGCACCGACTAAAGATTTAATTAAAGCAACTAATCCTTTAGCAAGAAAAGCAACAGCAATACCGACTAAACCCCAAATAAGATTTTTTCTGGCAGTACCTACTTTTTCTTCGTTGCCTCCAGAAGTTAACCACTGAAAAGCGGCTAAAAGCAAAACAATAACAGCAACTGCTAAAACAATATTAAAAAACCAAGTAGCGATAGTATTTATTAAGGTAATTATTCCTTTAATACTGGTTATTGGATCAGTAAGCGAATCTAAAGCTAATGCTGGCATGGCTAGAGACATAAATCCAAGCAGAGAAAACAGACTTACGCCAATAATAATTTTCTTTCCCATAATTTTCACCCCCTTTCAAAGAAGATGTTAACTTTCTAATATATTAACCCTTTATTTATTAATTATCAACTAAATAGCTGTTCGACTATTTTGGTAAAACCAGAACCAATTAAACAAACAGCTAAACCAACTGCGGCCCAAAGCATTGTTTTCTTAGCTCGGCCTACTTTTTCTTCGTTGCCTCCGGAAATTAAAAATTGAAAACCGCCAATTAGAAACATAACTGTTGCTACAGCAATGGCTATATTAAAAATCCAATGGGCGATAATATTGACTATCTCGGCAAAAGTACTTACCCGAAAATAATTATCAATTCTAGTGCTTCCGTTGTTACTGGCCAGGAGATTATTTACAGGAAAGCCAATTAGCAAAAACAAAAGAATGGGGATAACTATTAAGGAAAGTTTTTTAGATATTTTTAACATTTTTATTATGGGCAAGGAGGAAATTCATTCCAGGCGCCGCTAAATCCTCCAGAGGCAATGCTTGTAAGCAAAGTATCAATAAGCAGCCAACTGGCAAAAACTATCACTAAGCCTATTAAAGTATTAGTAAATATTTCTTTGGCTAAATCAATTCTGTTTTGATTGCCGGCGGAAATTAAAAGAATGACTCCAGCGGCGATAAATAAAATGGCTGATAAAGGAATGGCAAAATCAAAAACGAGAAAATTAATAATAATGTCTGCCATCAGCCAAAGATGGCAAAGATGGCAGGGGTTGCCCGGTTCTCCGCAAGGGACAAAAGGAATAGCTGCTTGAACTGAATTAAATCCGTTTAGTCCGGCTAAAAACAAGAAGCTAATAATAATTTTAAAGAATTTTTTCATTATCTCATTAAAACAGTTATTTTGTTAGCTGCGCTGGTAATAGCCTCTTCAGCAGTAGCTTGGCCTGTTACTACTAATTCTATCATCTCGGCTAGGTATTTTTCAATAGAGAAACTGTCAACTTGATACCAAGAATGGGCAGTTAAGCTTTGATTGACGAAAACTCCTAAGTCAGGATCATTTTTTTGCCAGCTGACCAAATCTCTACGAGCTGTCGGTTTTTGAGTCGCTTCAAGATATTTTTTAGCATTTTCTGTTTTTGCCAGCCAAGTAATAAATTGCCAAGCAGCCTGGCTGTCTTGAGAATTTTTTGAAACAGTCAATCCCCAATAATTTGCGTAATTGACATCCTTAGAAGAATCTTTGATCTGAGGCATCGGGGCTATAGCAAAATTCAAATAGGGCGACTTGGCTTGGATAATCGGAAAGTTATAAGCATAATTAAAAATCATAGCAACTTTTCCTTCGTAAAAAGCATCGATGGAATAATGCATATTTTGGTTCCAGGTATAAACAGATTTTAAAGGATTAGCGAAATTAGTATAAAAAAGAAGAGCTTGTTGGCCTGGAGAAAAAAGGCCTTCAGCAGACTGGACATTTTGCTGAAAAGTAGCCTTAGTCTTTTTGCCATCAACCATTTGCGTTCCTGACTGAAGCATTAGCAGAGAAAGAATATCAGTTGAACGATTAATATTTTTAGCAGTCCCTATAGCTGCACCGGCCCGAATAATATTATTTTGTTTATCTTTAATTGTTAATTTCTGAACATCTTCTGAAAATTCTTCCCATGTTTCTGGAAATTGAGCAATGCCAGCTGTATTAAAAAAATCTTTGTTGTAATAAACAGCTAAAGTATCAATACTTAAAGGAAGAGCTGCTATCTGGCCGTCTTTAACAAAATCATCATTAACTACATCCATAAAATTATCTCGAAGCTCTTTTAAGGAAATTAATTCAGCAGGAGCTGCTGAAATCTTATTCTCATACTTTGGCAGCCAGGTGTGAAAAATCATAAAAATATCCGGTCCTCGCCCAGTAGCCATCGCTTCAAGTATTTCATCTTCGTAATTAACGTTATTCTTTTTGCGATAATTTATTTTAATGTGAGGAAATTCTTCGTTAAAGTCTTCAATCAGAGGATTGTAGACGTCTGAATCATCAAATATTCCCCAGAATTCTAGTTCAACTGTTTCTGGTTCAGGCTCCTTGCATCCGGGAAAAGTAAAAGCCAACCCTAATAAAATAACAGGGATAGCAAAAGTGTAGAGGACAGAAGATTTATGCATAATTTATTTATCGTTATTTCTTAAAAACTATTCCGAAATGTTGATTGTCTGTTTGTAAATCTCTGTCAAAATGGAAACCGTGCTGCTCAAATAATAATTGAGACTCTTTTTTGGAAATCAGCCAACCTTTTTTAGGAGCAAGAGTAGCGTCTTCTAGCCAATCGATTAAAATTAGAGGACTGTTAATTTTTAAAACTTTCTTTGCTTCTTCAATAATTTTGTCTTTCTGTTGTGATTGAAAAAGTGTATTAACTAAAAAGACCATGTCAATAGAATTCTCTTTTAACCTTGAGCCATTGGGATTTTCTAAATTACAATGGACAGTTTCAATATTATAAACACCTTCTATCCTTGCTTGGCTTTCTATAGCAACTAAAGCATCTTTGACTACGTCTAGGGCATAAACTTTACCTTCATTAACTCTTTTAGCTAAGGGAATACTGAAATAACCATGACCGCAGCCAAAATCTGCTATGTCCATATTCTCTTCTATCGTCAATTGCTCTAAGATTGTTTCTGGGTTTAAAAACCCGTCATTGTTTTGAGGCATATATTTTCAAATACAAGCCATGGCGACTAATTTATCTTTTTCTCCTAATCTCATAATTCTGACTCCTTGGGTTACTCTGCCAAGGGAAGGAACATCCTTCAGGGCAGCGCGCAAAGCGTGGCCTTTTTGCGAAATGGCGATTAAGTCTTTCTCCTCTTTATTTTGATCTTCAGGCAATCCGGAGTTTCTTAAAATCTGGCTGACAACAATATCGCCAGTTTTTTGAGTAATTTTAAAAGTTTTAATTCCGTAGCCGCCTCTCTTCTGTAATTTATAATACTTCAAATCGGTTTTTTTGCCAAATCCATTTTCTGTAACAATTAGCAACTTACTTGTTTTTTCTTCTTCTTTGCTGATAATGCCCATGCCAACTAAATTATCGTCTTTTCTTAAATGAACTCCTCTAACTCCACTAGCTGTTCGGCTCATTGACCTGATGTCGCTTTCTTTAAAGCGGATGCTTTGGCCTTTGGCAGTAATTAAAATAATTTCATCATTACCACTTGTTAGTTTAGCCCACCTTAAGCGGTCGTCCTTTTTTAAGCTTATAGCGATCAGGCCGTTTTTTCTAACCTTTTCAAACTGCTCTATCTTAGTTCTCTTAATTATACCACTAGAAGTGGCTATCGATAAATACTTTGTTCCTTGCAACCGGCTAACATTTAAAATAGCGGTAATTTTTTCGGTTGAGCCTAATTGCAGAATGTTAACGATTGCCTGTCCGCGGGCTGTTCGGCTAGTCTCGGGAATCTCATATGCTTTTGTTTGAAAAACTCTTCCTTTGTCAGTAAAGAATAAAAGATTGTCATAAGTAGAGGCAGAAAGGAAATAGCCAACAACATCTTCTTCTCTGGTAGTAATTGCTAAAATACCTTTGCCGCCCCTCCTTTGAGAGCGATATGTTTTTGGGTTAACTCTTTTAATATAGCCGCCGCGGGTTAAAATAATAACACATTCTTCCTGAGGAAAAAATTCTTCTTCTGAAAGTTCGCCGACAGGCCGGGCAAAAACTTTTGTTCTTCGGTCATCTCCGTATTTGTCTTTCATTTCTTTACATTGTTCTTTCATTAAATTAAGAATTTTCTGCGGATGTTTTAATAAATCTTCTAATTTTTTAATTAATTTATTCTTTTCTTCAAGCTCGTCTTTAATCTTCTTTCTCTCTAATCCAGCCAAAGTTTGCAATTTAATTTCTAAAATAGCTTCTGCCTGGCGGGAGCTAAGATTAAAGTTTTTAATTAAATTCTTCCGAGCAGCTTCTTTAGTCGAAGACTTTTTAATTGTCTCAATAACTTTATCTATGTGGTCTAAAGCTTTAGCTAGTCCTTCTAAAATATGGACTCTGTCTTTTGCTTGTTTTAAGTCAAATTGAATCTGCCGGGTGATTACTTTTTGGCGATGTTGGACATAGTTTTCTAAGATTCCTTTAAGCGATAAAATCTGCGGCTGGATACCGTTAGTCAAAGCAAGCATATTTAAGTGGAAAGTTTTTTGCAGATCAGTCAGTTTGAAAAGGCGATTTAGTATTTTCTTCGGCTGAATATCGTTTTTTAATTCAATTACTATTCTTAGGCCTTCCTTGTCTGACTCATCTCGAATATCCTTAATGCCTTCAAGCTTTTTTGTCTTAACTAATTCAGCCATTTTAGTAATTAGATTTGCCTTATTCACTCCATAAGGTATTTCAGTAACGATAATTTTAAATCGGCCTGTTTTCCCTTCGGTTATTTCAGTTTTAGCACGATTGACAATAGGGCCTTCGCCAATGCTGTAGGCGCTGATCATTGCTTTGCGATCATAAATTTCTCCGCCTGTTGGAAAGTCAGGACCTTTGATAAATTGGAAAAGATCTTTGACAACTGCTTGCGGGTGGTCAATTAAGAAAATAGCTGCATCCATGACCTCTCTTAAATTATGAGGTGGAATATTGGTCGCCATGCCAACAGCAATTCCCATTACTCCATTCAAGAGCAATTGAGGAACTTTGGCTGGCAAGACAACTGGCTCTTTACGAGTGCTGTCGTAATTATCTGTCCAATCGACAGTCTCTTTGTGAATGTCAACTAGCATTTCTTCAGCTATTTTGGTCATTTTAGCTTCAGTGTAACGAGAGGCGGCTGGCGGATCATTATCAAGAGAGCCGAAATTTCCTTGTCCGTTAACCAGAGGATAGCGCGAAGAAAAATCTTGAGCCATTCTGACTAAAGCATCGTAAACGGCCATGTCTCCGTGAGGATGAAATTCGGCAAGAACGCTTCCGACAACAGCAGCTGACTTTCGGTGCTTAGCCGAACTGGTCAAGCCCATTTTGTGCATGGAGTATAAAATTCTCCGGTGGACAGGCTTCAGGCCGTCGCGAACATCAGGAAGAGCTCGCGAGACAATAACGCTCATAGCGTAATCTAAATAAGACTCTTTCATCTCTTCGACAATCGGCCTTTTTTTAATATATCCTATTTCAATATTTTTTTTATTTTCTTTTTCTTTTTTAGCCATAGATTAATTAGGTAAAGGTAATTTTAGCGGCTTAAGCTCTTCTGTCTTTGTTGTTTCTTCCTCTATAATTTCTTCTTCTGCTTCTTTAAATATTTCATTTGTTTTTTCAAAAAAAGATCCGATGCTTGCCTTAAAAGATTCTCTAATAGAAGGCATTTCTTCCTTGATTTGCTCAATTTGCTGATCGCCTGATTCTGAAATAGAGGAAAAAGAACTTTTCAAAGAAATAACCCACCATGAAACGAGGCAAAACATTATAATAAAAACTGCCGCACAAAGAATTTGCATGCGGATATAGCGCGGTTTTGTTTGGATTTTTTCTAAAAAGTTAATAAAAGACATATAGTCTGTTCCTTGAGAGTATATCAGTCGGTTATCTATTCTTTAAACATGACAACTTGCATTTTTTTGTCAGCTAAATCTTTCTTTTTGATATTTAATTTTTCTATTGGCTTATCGCCATTAATGCCCATTTCTTTTAAAAACTTATCTAATTTTTCTAATTCAATTTTTAAACCAGGAACTTTGTAATGCATCGGGATAATTAAAGAAGGCTGTAGCTGCTTGGCTATTTGAGCTGCTTCAGCGGCGTCAATTGTATAAATTCCTCCCACCGGAGTCATTAGAATATCAACTTCGCCGATTATTTCCAGCTGCTTGTCGCTAAGTTTTTTTTGCCCTAAATCTCCTAAATGGCAAAGGCGGATTTTTTCTGTTTCTATTAAATAAATAGTGTTCTCTCCTCTGTCTTTGCCCTTATTCTGATCATGAAAACTTAAGCAGCCGGTAATTTTAACTCCTTGGATTTCATATTCTCCGGGACTATCAATAACAAAAGGCTCTCCGCTTAGAGTTTTAACATTATTGTGGTCATGATGTTGATGCGACACAGTAACTATGTCAGCTGATATTCTTGGCGGTGTCAAACCAATACTTTTAGCAAAAGGATCGGTAACAATAGTTAAACGGCCGCCCTGCTCAGTGATCTTAAAACAAGAATGTCCGTACCAATTAATAATCATACAAAATTATTCTATCATAACTTGCCTCTCTTGCCAAGTTAATAATCATTAGTTATACTAAGAAATATGAAAAATACAAATAAAGAAAAAACAAAAGAAATGAGCAAGTTTCTTTCTCAAGAGGCGGAAATGCCTCGCCTCCCCAAGGAAGGTGATTTAGTGGAAGGACGAATCATAAAGGTGGGTAAGAATGCAATCATTGTTGAGCTAGGTCCTTTAGGTACCGGCGTTGTCTACGGAGGAGAAATCAAAGAAAACAGGGGCCTTATTAAAGATATTAAAGTAGGTGAAAAAATTTCTGCTTTAGTTATTGATCCAGAAAACGAAGATGGCTATGTAGAGCTTTCTTTTAAAGAAGCTAATTTGGAGAAAAAATGGAATGATTTAAGAGAAAAAAAACAAGAAAGCCAGATGATTCTATCTAAAGTATTAGAAGCAAATAGAGGAGGCCTGGTCGTTAATGTCTCTGGCATCATCGGGTTTCTGCCCGTCTCTCAATTGTCGCCGGTCCATTATCCTCGAGTAGAAGGTGGCGATAAAAATAAGATTTTAAAAGAGCTTAGTAAATTCATTGGCCAGGAATTGCAGGTAAAAATTATCGATCTAGACAAAAAGACAGAAAAGCTGATTGTTTCTGAAAAATCAGCTGACAAAAAGAAAATTACGGAAAGCTTAAAAAAATATCAGCAAGGAGATGTTGTTGAAGGGACAGTTAGTGCTTTGGCAAATTTTGGCGCTTTTGTGAAATTGGGTGACAATCTAGAAGGATTAGCTCACATCTCAGAATTAGATTGGCAAATGATTAATCACCCTTCAGAAGTTCTTAAAGAAAATCAAAAAATTAAAGCGCAGATTACTGATATTCAAGATGGGCAAATTTCGCTTTCTCTAAAAGCATTACAAGAAGACCCTTGGCAGAATATTAAAGAAAAATATCAAAATGGGCAGATTGTTAAAGGCAAAGTCGTCCGTTTTAGCGCTCAGGGAGCTTTAATAGAAATAGATAAAAAAATTCACGGCATTGCTCCTTCTGCTGAGCCAGGGAATATAGACAAAGAATTAGAAACAGGTCAATCTTATGATTTTGAAATTGTCTCTTTCAATCCTCAGGCCCATAAAATGATTCTTTCGTCTAAATAAAATAAAATAAAATAAAATGATTAAATCTTCTTGGAAACAACTTTTTAAAAATGTCGCTATTATTTTTCTAGTTTTTTTAACAGTTGCTGGATTTTTTGCTTTAATCCAAGTTTCTTCAGAAAAAGCCGAAAAAATTTCTTTAAGTAAACTAGCTGAACAAATTAAACAAGAGGAAGTATCAAAAATTGTTGTTAAGAATAATAAGGTTGAAATAGAACTTAAAAATGGCACTTTGGAAGAAACAACTAAAGAAGGAGAAACTTCTTTAACTGAATCTTTAAAGAATTACGATTTAGACCCAGCTAAAATTCAAGCAATTGATTTAAAAATAGAAGAAGAAAGCGGTTTAGTTTTTTGGTTGATAAATTTGCTGCCTTTTCTCATTCCCCTAATTATAATTGCCTTTTTCTTCTGGTTTATGATTAAGGGTGCGCAAAGAGGCCAAATGCAAGCTTTTACTTTTGGCCGCTCAAAGGCTAGGCTTTTTAATCCACACGACAAAAAAAATCGGGTAACTTTCAAAGATGTCGCTGATCTAAAAGAAGCTAAGGAAGAATTGCAAGAAATAGTAGAATTTTTAAAAAACCCTAAAAAATTTATCAGTTTAGGTGCTAGAATTCCTAAGGGCGTTTTATTAATCGGCCCTCCGGGAACAGGTAAAACTTTATTAGCCAAAGCAGTTGCTTCCGAGGCAGGCGTTCCTTTCTTTAGTGCCTCTGGATCAGAATTTGTCGAAATGTTTGTTGGTGTAGGAAGTTCAAGAGTTCGTGATCTTTTTCAAACCGCCATCAAACAATCGCCAGCCCTAGTCTTTATTGATGAATTAGATGCTATTGGCCGGCAGAGAGGCGCCGGCGTCGGTGGAGGTCATGATGAAAGAGAGCAAACATTAAATCAAATCTTAACTGAAATGGACGGCTTTGATCCTAACTCTGGTGTAATATTAATTTCAGCAACAAATCGTCCAGATGTTTTAGATCCTGCCTTGTTGCGGCCAGGCCGTTTTGATCGAAGAGTAACCTTGGGATTACCTGATCTTAAAGGCAGAGAAGAAGTGTTAACAATACATAGCCGGCAAAAACCATTAGAAAATGATGTTAATTTAAAAGAAATTGCCGAAAGAACACCTGGTTTTTCGGGAGCAGATTTAGCTAATTTAGTTAATGAAGCAGCTATTCTGGCTGCTCGGAATAATAAGAAAAAAATAGGGCAGGATGAATTAAGGCAATGCATTGAAAAAGTTCTTTTGGGTCCAGAAAGAAAAAGCCATATTCTTTCAGAAAAAGAAAAAGAAATTACTGCTTATCATGAAGCAGGTCATGCTTTAATTGCTGCTTCTTTACCTCACGTTGATCCAGTCCAAAAAATCTCTATCATTGCCCGTGGCCCAGCAACTGGCTACACCCTCAAACTACCTATTGAAGATAAGCATTTCTATAGCCGTTCGGAATTTTTAGAGGAGCTTGTTGTTCTTTTAGGCGGTTATACTGCTGAAAAAGTCGTTTTTGACGAATTAACAACAGGTGCTTCAAACGATCTCCAAAGAGCTACAGAACTAGCCCATCAATTAGTAACTAAATTTGGCATGAGTGAGAAATTAGGCCCAAGAACTTTTGGTGAAACTGAAGAAATGGTTTTTCTTGGGAGAGAAATTGCTACGGAAAAAAATTACTCTGAAGAAATAGCGGCTAAAATTGACAAAGAAGTTTCAAATTTCATTGACCAAGCATATCAGCAAGCTAAAAAAATTCTGACAGAAAAGAGAAAAAAACTAAACCAAATTGCTAAAGAGCTGATTAAAAAAGAAACTATTGAAAGAAAAGAGTTTGAGAAATTAATGAAGAAAAAGGTTTAGGGCGTGTAGCTCAGCGGTTAGAGCACGGCTCTTATAAAGCCGGGGCCGATGGTTCGAATCCATCCACGCCCACCCGGGGCGGTTGGCGCAGTTGGTTAGCGCGTTTCGTTGACATCGAAGAGGTCAGAGGTTCGAATCCTCTACCGCCCACCGAAATTTGATTTTCAGAAATTTTGCCACGCTTCATACGTAAAATGGTTAATTGTGCTATAACTGCCATTCTGGGTATTATTGTTATAAAATTTAGCTTTTGTTATACCTTAATAAGGTCGAAGTGGAATAAATAATTAATATTTAGTAAAAAATAGAAAATATGAAAAAATTGCATCCTAGAGCAGTTTGGCTTTTTTTCTTTTCTAGAATTATTGCGTGGATATTTATTGCTGATTTTATAGCTATTCAAGGATCATTTATTCTTATTGTATTTAAATTAAATAATAAAATTCCTTCACAAATTTAGAAATTATTAATAAGATAAGTCTAGTTAATTTTTATAAACAATCATAATATTTTAAATTAATCCTTGCTTTTTGATAATTAATAAGGGCCCTTAGTTCAGTTGGTTAGAATGCCACATTTGCAATGTGGAGGTCGGGAGTTCGAATCTCCCAGGGTCCACCAAAGACGATTAGCTATTTAAAATAGTAAATAGAATCAATAAATTTCTTTTTTAATAAATTTTTGATATAAATTAAATAAAGCAAATCCTTAAAAATATAAAATATTATGGATCAAGGTGATAAAAATAACAAAGAAATAGATTTAAGTAATGCCTTAGAAAATCCCGAGGATAGTTTTGCAGAAAATCAAATAAATTCTGACAGATCAAAAATTATCCAATGGATTATTAATTATTCAGGCTTTGTCAAAGACAGGAAACAGGCAAATTATCTTTTGATTGGATTTTCAGCAATAATAATTATTATCGCCTTATTTTTATTCTTTGGCTGGTCAAATAATAAAATTAAAAACCCAAATGAAAGTATTATAAATACTCCTCAATCTGAAGAAGGTTATATTCCGAGATGAATAATATATATAAAAAACAAGATAATTATTCTTTTGGTTTTACATTGATTGAATTGCTCGTAGTTATTGCAATCATTGGGATTCTTGCCAGTATTGTTTTGGTCTCAATAAATTCAACTAGAATTAAAGCGCGAGATGCTAGGAGAATGTCTGATTTGCGCAATGTTCAGCTTGCGCTTGAAATGTATTATGACAAATACGGAACTTATAAAGTGTCAGGAACTGGTTGGGGCGGTTTAGGTATTGGCTGGTTGGCATATGAAGGTGGCGGATCATATACAAAAGCAGTAACAAGAGAGTTACAAGAAGAGGGATTTCTGGGGGCACCTATTGTTGAAGATCCGATCCAGAATCCAGGTTATATGATTTATCTATGTGAAAGCGCACAAGTCTATGCAATTTCTGCTACTAAAGAAAACCCAACTGCTCAAGATATAGATTTTATTCAGAAGACTTGTAATGGCATAGGCGGAAATGGTACTTATACAAGATATGGGAAAAACTACGCTGTCGGAAATAAGACATATTAAAATGCAATGTGATTATGTTTTTCGATTAAATTTAAATAAAGAATTTTTAAAATTTTTTATAAATTATGGCCCAATTCTATTTTGGGATAATAATTAACAAGTACCTTCAATCTAGTTATCTAAAATTCTGTATTTGTAATGTGGAGGTTAAGAGTTTGAATTTCTGAGAGCCTACTTAAAAAAATTGCAAAATTTCTTTGTTTTTAATTGTCAAAGTTCGTCGTAAATTTTTTTCGGAAGCAAGGGTGAGGGAAAAATTAATTTTTCCTCACCCATTTTTTACCCGCCTACTTTGATGGTTTCAAGATAAATAAGTGCTTTCAAAAAAAGTATCTATTTAATTGTCCATCCACCGTCAACAACCAAAACTTCACCATTAACAAAATCTGATTCATCAGAAGCTAAATAAACAGCCGCATAAGCAATATCTTCAGGCTCACCTAAGCGAGGATAAAGAGTGGAATCCTCCATAAATTTTTTGGTTACTGGATCAGCTAACATATTTTCAGTCATTACTGTTTTTATAATTCCTGGAGCAATACAATTTACATTAATTTTCTTTGAGGCATATTCAAGAGTCATCTCTTTAGTTAGAGCAATTATGCCTCCTTTTGCAGCACAATAAGAACCAACCTTATCAAAACCAACTAATCCAGCAATTGAAGCTATGTTAATTATTTTTCCCTTGCCTCGTTTTATCATTTCGGGAATTACTCTTTTGCTTCCCAAAAACACACTTTTCAAATCCACATCTAAAACTTGGTCCCAGTCATCTTCGTTTATCTCATGCAAAGCAGCAAATTTAACAATACCGGCATTATTAACTAAAATATCAACTTGGCCAAATTTGCCTAAGCAACCCTTGACCATCTGATCTATATCATTCGCCTTGCTAACATCTGTTTTAATAAAAATTGCCTCTCCTTTCTGTTTTTCTATTTGTTTTACTGTTTCTTCTCCGCTTTTTTCTGACCAGTCAGCCACAACTATTTTTGCTCCTTCTCTTGAAAAAGCTAAAGCAATTGCTCTGCCGATTCCAGAACCGGCTCCCGTGATAATTGCAATTTTGTTTTTTAATCGCATATTATTTATTTTTCTTATTTATTTTTTAATAATTTTTTCGACCTTTAACTTTTATTCTTTGCAACAGTTAATAATTTTTTGGATTATTTTATTAAGCTTGGTTAATAAGAAATTTTTCTCTTTATTGTGGATGTTTAGTTGTCCGTCGTCAATTTCTTTAACATTGCCGACATTAATCATTTTTAGATTCAATCCCCAGAATAAAGAATATAAATCATAAGCTTTAGAAAATAAATCTTTTGCCTCTTTTTTGTTGTCCTGATTTATTTTTTTTGTTCCGACCTCTATTAATCTCATAGAAGTTGCCAGCAAGTGTTTTGAAATGCACCAGATTTCTCCTTCGTAGTCTTTAATAATTTTCTTCAATAATTCTTTCCTCATCTCGCGTACTTCCTGGAGTAAATCAAAATATTTTTCTTTTCGGGTTTTAGCCCCGGTAAAAAATAAATGTTCCTCAATACTTAACAGATTCATAATAGCAACACTTAAATCTTCGTCGGCTGACAAATCAAGTTTATTTTCTTTTATTACTTGTTCAGCTTTCTCTAATAAATTTTCGTATTTTTCTTTTTTGATCATATTTTTAGCATTTAGTGATAAAATAAAAAATTATACTGGCACAAGTTAAAAATGAAGTTGGAATAATAACTTTTTGAAAAGGGAAATAAACCTTATTGTTATTTTTCTCTTTTAACAAATTATGTATCCAAGCACCCATAGACAAAGTCAAACTGCCTAAAATAATGCCGATCAAGAATTTATCATGGCCCCAAAGATTATTGTATGAATAATTAATAAGCTTCATTTGGTAAAGTGGGAAAATAGTAATTGAATAAAACAAAACTAAAGTTACAAAAGAGCGAAATTTGAATTTGATGTTCTTTTTATCCAGCCAAGAAAGAAAACAGATGGCTAAAGAAGTAACTAATCCGCCAATCCAAATTCCAGAAATGGTATCGTCAATTCCTAACCAGCGAGAAAGTCCAACTCCGCCAGCTGCAGCTACCGAGCAGATTGGGCAAACGGCTAGAACAGAAGAGGGGAGAAATAAGATGAGGGCGAATAAGAAACCTAAAATAATTTTCATTTTTTAATATTTTTATTTACCTTCCTTTTTGTATAAATTTTAAATTATACCTCTGATAATAAAATCGATAGCTTCCTCTTCTGATAATCCCCGAGTCATCAAAGTTTCTAATTCTTTTTGATTGACTTTTCCGACGGAAGCTTCATGAGTAATTCTTGCTTCAGGATGTTTTACCTTAATAATTGGTATAGATTGAGCGGTTGAATTTCCAACAATAATTTCTTGACAATCAATATGACCTCGAGCTTCTTTGGCTCCAGTCTCTGTTTCTCCTCTAAAAAACATTTTCCCGCCATCGATTACTGCTCCTCTTAATTTAGTTAAGCTACGAGAATTTTCTCCAAGCAATAGAACCTTATCAGAAATCTCTATATTGTCATTTTCACCTTTCCCGATTATTTTACTAACAATTTCGCAAAAGGCGTTTTTTTCTAACTGCGTCTCAAGGTTAATTTTTAATTTTCCAATACTTCCTTGATCTGAAACAAACTCATTTTTCAAAGAAGCACCTAGGCCAATTGAAATTTTAGAATTCAGTAAAACTTCAGTGCCAAAATTTTCTCCATGGTAATGCTTTTCTTGATAGGTAAGCTTGGCGTCTTCTCCTAATCTTATTTTTGCTTCCATTTTATGAAGAATATTTTTTGCTTGAGGGAAAGTACAATGAGCAAAAATTTTGGCTTCAGCCTTTTCTTCTAAAATTATCTCCGGCAAAATTATTTGCTTCCCCTTTTCTCCTAAAACGCCAAAGCAAAAGAAAATAGGTTTTTTTATTGAAATCCCGTTTCCAACAACTAATTTTATCTTTACTCCTTCTTTAAAACTCTCAGTTAAAACTTTCAATCCGGAAATTCTTTGAGCAGATATTATTTTATTTGATTCAATGTAAAGATGGGGGATATTATTCTTCTGCATCAAAATAGTATCTAGCCCGCATTTTTGAGCTGAATTTATAAATTCTTTTGGCAATTTATTTTTTGACATATTTTCTTCCTTCCTGAAAATTGACAATATTTCCTCATCACTTTTTCAAAATCCCCGTTACAGATTACTTTTCCTTGATTTAAGAATGTAGCTTGGTCAGCTATACATCCAAGTTCTTCGCGATGAGTGATTAAAAGGATCGAGGTTTTAGTTTCTTTTCTGATATTTTCTAAAATGTTGTAAAATTCACGATAAATAATAATATCAAGTCCTGAATCTGGTTCATCTAAAATCATTAACTTCGGCTTCATTGCTATCACCGAAGCGAACTCTACTCTTTTTCTTTCGCCGCCGCTTAATTCCTGATTAATTTCTCTATTGAGAAACTTTTTAGGATCAAGTCCGACCAAAACAAGAATTCTTTCAATTTCGTTCTGAGTAATATCTTTATCGCCCGCTCTTAGAAAATTTTTAATAGTTATTCCTTCAAAATAAGCTGGCTCTTGGAAAGCTAAAGTTAGTCCTATTTTGGCTCTCTTATCAATTGATAATTTAGTTATGTCTTTATTCCTAAAAATAATTTTTCCAGAAACAACTTTCAATCTTGGGCTTCCCGTTAAAGCATAAACTAAAGTTGATTTTCCTGAACCATTTGGTCCAATTAGAATGTAAATTGATTTTTCTGTAATATCAAATGAAACATTTTCTAAGATTTTCTTTTTATTTTCTCTTGATTCAATAGAAAGATTTTTAAGCTCTAAAATTTTTTTCATATTCAGTTTTTTATTAAATCGGCTAAAGTAATTGTGTCTAAAGTAGAATTTAAAGTCTCTTGAATTTTCTCCCAGACACTTTTTACGGGACATTTCTTTTTGAAAAAGCAATGTTTTCTTCTACATGTAACTGAAAATATTTCTTTATTTTCTAATGTCTTTAGTATTTCTCTCGCACTGATTTTTTGAGGGGATTTAGCTAAAAAATATCCTCCCCTTGCTCCTCTCTGTGATTTTACTAGCCCCTTTTGTTGTAATTCTGAAAATATTTTTTCTAAAAAATCAAAAGGAATTTTCTCTTCTTGAGAAATTTCTTTTACAGAGCAAGTTCTTTCAGTCTTTGCCAAATATACCATTGCTCGTAATCCATAGCGAGATTTAATAGAAATTTGCATAAGTTTTAATTAAATTGGACTATATTAGTCTAATTTAAATATATCAAAGAAAAATTATTGCGTCAAATACTATTTTGTATTAAATTAAATATGGTTGACTAATTTCGGCAATAAACTTTTTTTGGAAGCACTTATTTATCTTGAAATTATCAAAAGAGGCGGACAAAAAAAGAGACGGGAAAATGAATTTTTACCTGCTTACCAGTCTGTCTAAGGCAAATTATGGAAAGGAAATGTTGGGTCAGGATTAAAAATTCGCAAGCGGATTTTTCCCAAAATGAGTTCTGACTTTTTCTAACAACATCACTAAAGTTGAAATATAAATAAAATTATCTCAAATTAATTACAAGTTATTCCAAGTTTTGTAATTTAATTTATTTTTTTAATTTTTTAATATATGTTGAATATTGTTTATGAAGATAAAGATGTGGTTGTCATTAATAAACCGGCTGGCTTAATTGTTCATGCGGCAAGAGAAGGACAGAAAAATACTTTAGTTGATCAATTATTGAATTATTTTCCGGCAATTAAAAATGTAGGCGATGATAGTCTTCGGCCGGGAATAGTTCATCGCTTAGATAAAGATACTTCTGGCTTGATGGTTATAGCTAAAAATCAAAAAACATTTGAATTCTTAAAAGAGCAATTTACTGAAAGAAAAGTTGATAAAAAATATTTGGCTTTAGTCCACGGAAAAGTTAAAGACGACAAAGGCGTTATCACTAAATCTATAAGTTTTTCTAGAAAAAACCATAAAAAAAGAAGCGCTCTTTTAGACAGTAGATCTAAAAAAGCTTGGACTGAGTATAAAGTTCTGAAAAGATTTGATAATTATACTTTATTAGAAGTCCAGATTAAAACTGGGCGAACTCATCAAATCAGAGTTCATTTAGCTTCAATCGGCTATCCTGTTGTTGGCGACCAACAATATAAATTTAAGAGGCAAATAACGCCGGCAAAGCTTAACCGGCAGTTTTTACATGCTTTTTACTTGAAATTTAAATTACCAGGTGGTAAGATAAGAAAGTTCGAATCAGATCTTCCTGCGGAATTAAAGAAAGTTCTTCAGGAATTATAAAATATGAATAAATTAGAAAAATTTAATCAAAAAAATCTAAAAAAAGACCTGCCAGAAATCAGGCCTGGCTATACTGTCCGAGTCCATCAAAAAATTAAAGAAAATGATAAAGAAAGAATACAGATTTTTGAAGGATTGGTGATTGCTAGAAAACATGGTAAAGGAATTAATTCTACTATTACAGTCAGAAGAGCCAGTCGTGGCGTAGGCGTAGAAAGAATTTTCCCTTTGCATCTGCCTACTATTGAAAAAATAGAGGTAGTTAAAAGAGGCAAAGTTAGACGAGCTAAACTTTATTATATTCGCCATAAAAGCGCTAAAGAAGCACGACTCAAAGAAATTAAAAAAGAGCCAAAAAAGGCTGAATCTGCGGCTTAATTGTTGCCCAGGTGATGTAATTGGTAAACATAGCGGCTTGAGGAGCCGTGCTCTTAGAGCGTGCGGGTTCGAGTCCCGCCCTGGGCACCAGCGAGAAAAAGTCAACGATTGGTTGGTCGCCTCGCTTCGCTCGGCGACCAAATTATACGGAGTTTTCCAGTCAAAATTTAATTTTTGGTTTTGTACCAGCTTCGCTGGCCATAAAAGAAAATTTTTATCAAAACTATGAAATACATTACCTATGCCAGAAAATCTACCGAGTAAGAAGACCGGCAGGTCCTTTCTCTTGAATCGCAACTCGCGGAGTTGCGAGAATTTGCCGCCAAAGAAAAATTTGAAATTGTTGCTTCCTTTCAGGAAGCAAAAACTGCCAAAGAACCTGTAAAAAATATCGGCTCGAACCACATTTTGTAAAAGAAAATTTTTATCATAAAGGTCGAGGAAAATTAACCTAGAACTAAAAAATTATGAATCAAGAACAACCAATAACACAACCCGTAAAATATAACTTCCTTTTAATTCTCTTGATAATTTTGCTTACTGCCTTGATTGTAGGAGGTGGGACTTACCTATGGCAAAAATCTTATAGTAAAAATTTACAAGCACAAAATCAGAAAACACAGCAAGAAAACGAAGAATTACAAGAGAAAATCAATGAGTTGCAAAATCAAATAGCGCAACTGCAAGCACAACAAGAAACACCAAAGAGAGAAGAAGAACCAATAAATAAACCAGATGAAATCGAGAAGGCAATGGGTTATATTAAAACTGTTTACGAAAAGGACGAAAAAAGGTATTTAGATATTGACTATGTTCAATGGCTAAGTGGGGATGAGGCGATAAAAGCTATGAGAGAAGACGGGAAATGTCCTGCCGATATTTACCCTGATTCTAGTTACTGCATACCAAATGGATATTATGTTCGAAATCAGAATCCTAAAATTAGAACATTTGAAATCTCAAAGAATGCTGAAATCACCAGGGCAACCGCATTTGATTTTTCTCCCTCAGGAAAGAAGGTTATCGGCTACGAGGAATTCAAGCAGCTTCTTACCGCGGAGAATTCATATTTCGGGAATATACCTTTCCATATAGAGGTTATTAACGGTCTTATTGTTAAAATAACAGAGCAATACATTCCTTAACGCAGAATGTTACTTGGTTTAGTTTTAGGGTTTTTATTATTTCTTCAATTTGCCGCCGAAGAAAAATTTGAAATTGTTAAAGAACGCAGCGAGCCCGCCGCTGGCAGACGAGCTGCCTAATCGGGGAGTTTGCTTTTGCCACCTTCGGCGGCGAAAAATGTTTGGACTGTCTTTAATATAGTGTACAAATTAATTATTCGGGCAATTAGCTCAGTGGTAGAGCATTCGGCTTACATCCGAAAGGCCGCAGGTTCGATCCCTGCATTGCCCACTTTGATTATTGGCATTTAAAAATTGAATAATGCCTTTTTTATTTGACCGAATATTTAAAAATGTGCTAATTTAAGCCTAAGGAGAGGTACCGAAGTGGTTATAACGGGGTGCTCTCGAAAAGCACTGTTGCTTTATAGCAACCGTGGGTTCGAATCCCACCCTCTCCGCCAATTTTCACTTTTTGTGAAATCGTAAGAAACAGCCTCGGCGCAAAGCGCCTTGGCATGGTATTTTTCCGCTATTTTGAAGGCATTTTTGAAATCCAAAACCAAAGTGCGGTCGGCAATGCGGAAGTTCGAACCAATCTTTTTGAGAAAATCCCGAATCCTTTCGGGATT
>CAZVUG010000008.1:0-10864 GCA_964629675.1 uncultured Candidatus Saccharibacteria bacterium | reverse complement strand
CTCTTTACTGTTGCTGTGATAGCGACAGCAGTATTGGGGGTGCTAATCCGATTTGATGTACCCGCAGGGGCACGACATAGTTGGATTAGCTGGGTTATCCTAACCCTGTCCTCGCTGACTGGTTTTTTTAGTGGTTGGCTAGGATTAGGTTGGGAACCAGCAATAGTTTTTGGGGGTGTTGTTGGTTCTGCCTTAGCTGGCCTAATCTTGAGAGAGATTATGGTTGGTTTGGGCAACGAGATAGCTCGTTTTCTCCAAAGAGCTCTTCCATTTTTATTAGGAGGGGTAATTCTGGTCAGCATTTATTATTGCTGTCCAGAGTTATTGGAGGCACTTGCAGTCTTAAGCATTGTTTGTCTAGGATTGTGGGTGATGCTCCGGCTACTTTGGAGGAGATAGACACCTAGAGTCGGACTCCCGTCAAAGCCGACAATAAATAAACGGGAATCAAGCTTCTCACTCAATAACGAATAAAGCGAGAAGTTGTGGCAAAGGCCCGGCCACTTAAAATGATGGGCTAGGGTAGCTTACCCTATTGCTTTGTCCTGCAATGTCAGGATTATACAAAGCAAAAATTAAGCAAAAGTTCAAAAGGCAAACATAGATATTAGTTCCATCTATGTTTGCCAATCTGTCCGTAGATACGAATCTACGCTGATGAGTCCTAAAGGACGAAACAGATATATAAAAACGACATTAATGTTAAGGAGAGAGCATTAATATTAACAATAAAAGAATAACAATCAAAATAGCCCGGTAGAAACCGGCAAAGCAGGAAAGGTATTAAATATATTCTGTGCCTCTCTCTCAGAATATAATTATGCTAATCTTTCTATAAATGCTTTGTCGATTCCTGCCGGGTTTTTGTTTTATCTTAAAAATTTGATATTAAACTAATCTTAAATTTTCAAAAAAGAATTAAGAAAATTAATTTTTAAGATTATTTTTGTCATCTTATTTCATGCTAATTACCCTTGGGCAATAGCTAATCCTAAAATTTGTTTAGGCTGAGCTGTTTTAAGAATAAGAGCGCATTCTTCTAAGATAGCGCCGGTTACAGCGATATCATCTATTAAGATAATATTCTTATTCTTAATTTTTTCTTTAAATTCAGAATTAAGCTGAAAAATATTTTTAACATTATTCTTTCTTTCTTGGATGTTTTTAATATTAACCTGCGGCAAATTATATTTAACTCTTCGAATAATATTCTTGCTGACTTCTATGCCTAATCTTTTTCCTATTTCTAAAGCTAATAGCTCTGATTGATTAAAGCCGCGCCAGCGTAATCTTCTCGGATGCAAAGGGATGGGAATTAATAAGGCGTTTTCCTTAAATCGTTTCTCTTCTAGCAGGGGATATTCTTTTAATTTTTTAATAATCAATTCAGCTAGAGGATGAACTAATTCTTTTATAAAATGGTATTTATAGTTATCGATAATCTCTTTAAGAATCGGCTGGCTATAATAGCCGGCAGTAATTAAACCGGATAGATTGCTTTGACAGTTGACAGTGTCTTTAAGCGGCATTCTCTTGCTTAAGTTTATTCTTTGAAAGCACTCAAAGCACAAAAACTGTCCTTCTTGATTGCAGCCAACGCATTTTATTGGGAAAATAAGATCAGAAAAAGTTTTCCACATAGTAAAGGTTTTTTAGTTTAAGGAGGTGTGTTATAATAATTTCAAGTGAAACAAAAAATTAAAATGAATTTTATTTTAGCCAAAGATATTATCAGTAAGTCTATAATAATCAAATAGGCTAGTTATTATTTTACAACTAAGATAGTTTAAAAACAAATATATTAAAGTGTTTTTATTTAATCAAAATTCGAATAGTTGTTTAGGCGTAGACATGGGAGCTTCAGGAGTCAAAATAGTAGAGCTAGCAAAAGAGGAAGAAAGATATACTTTAAAGAATTATGCAATCTATCCTTTAATGCAAGATTTAAGACGAACTTCTGATAAGCCAATTCATCCTTCTATTTCAGAAAAAGAAAGAATTCAGATGATAAACAGTAGTTTAAGCGAAGCAAAAATTAAATGTAAAAATGCTTATTTTTCTGTTTCAGTTTATTCTAGTTTTTGTACTTTAATTAAATTTCCTAATATGCCGACAAAAGAAATTGCTGCCAGTATTCCTTTTGAAGCAAGAAAATATGTCCCGGTGCCAATATCAGAAGTATTTTTAGATTGGAGTTTTGTCGAGCCGTTAAAAGATAGTTCGGGGAGTAAGCAAGTTTTGATAGTCGCTGTGCCGAAACAGATTATTAATTCATACGAAAAAATATCTAAGTCGACAAAATTAAAGCTTGAAGCAATTGAAGAGGAAAATTTCAGCCTAGCCCGCTCTTTGGTTGGTAATGATCAAAGTGCTGTTGTTCTAATTGATGCTGGTTATCGCTCAATTAATGTCAGTATTATTGACGAAGGTTATATCAGAATGGTCCATAACCTAGAAATGGGAGGATTAAAGTTAAGCCAGAATATTGCTAAGAAATTGAATCTGAGTTTAGAAGATGCAGAGAAAGTAAAAAAAGATTTGTTAGAAAAAAATATTAAAAATGATCGTTCCCTTCAGGCAGAAGAAGTTATCCATCTTAATTTAAGAAAAATTATTACCGAGATTAAAAGAATTATTGACAGCTATCATAATAAATTTAACCGGAATGTTAAAAAATGCATTCTGGCTGGCGGCGGAGCTTATTTGGTCAATCTACAAGATTACTTGGCTGATAAATTAGAATTAGATGTTTCAATGGGAGATCCTTTTGCCAGAATTTCTTATCCGCCAATTTTAAAAACAACTCTTAAAGAACTAGGCCCTTCCCTGGCAGTCGCTGTTGGGTTGGCCATGAAAGAATAAAATGAAAGTAAGATTAATTCCAGAAAAATATAAGGAGAAAGAAAAGAATAAGTCTATTAAAAAGACATTAAAAATCGGCGGAACTTTTTTCGGCGGCGGTTTTTGGTTTAAATTTTCTATCTTTTTAGTCTTAGCGTCTATTTTGTCTTGCTTTGGTCTCTGGGGATATAAAATCAGTTTAAGTAAAGAAGAAGAAAAAATAGAGACAGAAATAGCAGATTTAGAAAGCCAGAGAGATTTAGAAATGGAGAATAAAATCATTGCCTTAAACCAGAAAAGCCAGGATTTAAAAGAATTTTTATCAGAACGTTTTTATGCCTCGCGAACTTTAAAAATGATTGAGGATTTAACTTTGCCTTTAGTTCAGATAAGCGATGTTAATGCAGATATTTTCACAGGCTTGATTAATTTAAACCTTAAGACGGGAAGCTATAAAAAATTAGCTGAACAAATAGTTGCCTTTAAAGAAGATTCAAGAATTGATTCAATAAATATCCAAGAATTAAGTTCAAATGAGAGATTAGGAGAAATTACTTCTGGTTTAGAGTTATCCTTGAATAAAGAATTTTTAAAGGGTTTTTCAGAAGAAAGCCAATAAAACTAATTTTATGAATAGAAGAACTATTATCACTTTAATTAATTTAACAATAACTGGTTTATTAGTTTTTCTTTTTGTTATCCCTTTTTATTCTTCGGCAACAGATTTAAAAAATGAAAAAGAAAAACTGCAAGAAGAATTGCAGGGAACGAAAGACTTTTTAGCTAAAGCAGAAAAAGCCAGCCAAGAATATCGAGAAATTGAAAAAGAAGCTCAGAAAATGTCTTTGTCTTTATTAAAAAAAGAAGATGTTGCAGAAATTTTAGTTCAAATAGAAGCCTTGGCAATGAGAAACGGCCTTCTCCTTGGCTCAATAAGTATAGAAAGCCCGAGTAATATAGAGAAAGCTTATAATGTTAAATCTTCAGAAGGAGATGGAACAAAAGGCGCTTCTCATCTTTTCCCAAGTTTTTCAACAGAAGTCAATGTAGCTGGCTATTATAACTCAATTAAAAACTTTTTTGAAAATACAGAAAACTCTATTTTAATGATGGAAATTTCTTCAATTAACCTCAGAGGGGGCGAAGGAGAAAGCTCTTCGGAAGTAGAGATAGCCTCGGTCTCCGATGTATTAATTGGCAATATAAAATTAAATATTTATTTTGAAGAATAAAAATGAATTTAAAGAATCTTTTTAATAGCTCTACAGATCTTCCTCAAGAAAAAAGACAGCGTATCTTGGGAATAGTTTTATTGTTAATAATTTTAAGTATTTTTGTGACTGTTTATTTTGGCTTTTGGCATGATAGTTCTGGAGGAACTTCAGATAAGAATATGCAGGCAACAGCCAAAAAAGCAGAGAAGAAAATAATAATGGAGAAATTGGAATTAGATACTAGTTTTTTAAAAAGTTCTCTTTTTAAAAATTTAAGAATGTATGGAGAATGGCCTTTAGAAGTCAAAGAAAAAGGCAGGATAAATCCATTTCTTCCTTATTAATGAAGTTTGATTTTGCTTAGTTTAAAAATTATTTAAGAATTTAAATAAATTCATTATTAATGGAAGATAAAAATATAAAAAGTGAAATAGAAATAGCCAAAGAAAAAAGCCGAGAAACAGGAATTCCTTATAAGGATTTAGCCGGAGAAGAGATTCCGAACAGTGTTTTGCAAGAAATTCCAGAAGAAGCAGCTGTTTTTTATAAGTTCGTTCCTTTAAAAAAACGCGGGAATATTTTAGAAATAGGCATGATTGATCCAGAAGATTTAAAAGCAAAAGAAGCTTTAAGATTTATTACCAGGCAAAATCAGCTAGAAACAGAAATATTTATTATTACGCTAAATGATTTTAAGGAAATTATTAAGCAATATAGCGGTCTTAAAAAAGAAGTCAGCAAGGCTTTAAGAGAATTAAGAGAAGAAATAGAAAGTCCCAAAAAAAAAGTTTCTAAAAAGAAAACTATTAAAGAAACAGCCGAAGAGATTAGCTCGAATGCGCCAATTAGCAAGATAGTCGCAGTTATTTTAAGGCATGCTGTGGAGGGTAAGGCTTCAGATATTCATATTGAACCGACTGAAGACAATGTGAAAGTACGTTTCCGCGTAGATGGAGTGCTTCACAACAGCTTAATTCTTCCTAAAGATACGCATGCGTCTATAATTTCCAGGATTAAAATTATTTCCCGTCTTAAAATTGATGAAAGCCGGATACCTCAAGACGGGCGTTTCCATACAACAATAGCAGATAAAAAGATTGATTTCCGTGTTTCTACTTTGCCGGTAGCTGGCGGAGAAAAGGCAGTCCTTCGAGTCTTAGATCCAGAAACAGGTTTAAGCGATTTTTCTAAATTAGGCTTAAATGGCCATAATCTAGAGATTTTACAGGAAGCTTCACAACAGCCTTTTGGCTCAATTTTAATTAGCGGACCGACCGGTTCAGGGAAAACAACTACTCTTTACGCTATTTTAAAAACTTTAAATCAAGAAGGAGTGAATATAATTAGCTTGGAGGATCCAGTCGAATATTATATTGAGGGAATTAACCAGTCTCAAATTAGACCAGAAATTGATTATAATTTTGCTTCAGGCTTAAGACATATTTTAAGGCAGGACCCGGACATTATCATGGTAGGAGAAATTAGAGATGAAGAAACTGCTGATTTGTCAGTCCATGCTGCCTTAACTGGCCATATCCTTCTTTCAACTATCCATACTAATAACGCCATTGGAGTAATTCCTCGTCTAATAGACATGGGCATTAGCTCTTTTCTGCTGCCGCCATCTTTAAATCTAGCAGTCGCCCAGCGTTTGTGCCGCCGACTTTGCTCTCATTGCAAAAAAGAAATTGCCGCCACCGGGAAAATTGCTAAAACAATTGAAGAAGAATTAGCTAAAATGGGTCCAGAATATCAAAAGCGTTTTCCAAAGCCGTATAAAATTTATCAAGCTAAAGGCTGTAAATATTGCGGGAATAAAGGGACTCAAGGCAGAATTGCTATTTTTGAAATGGTTAAAATGACTCCGCAACTAGAGGAAATTATTGTTAGTAATCCAACTGAAGGCAAGATTAGCGAAGAAGCTAATAGACAAGGGATGATTACAATGAAGCAAGACGGCATCTTAAAAGTATTAAATGGCGATATATCATTTGAAGAATTATTAAGGGTTACTGAAGAATAAAAAATAAAAAATAAAATTATGGAAAAAAAATTTACTTTTATGCCAAATTTATTTGGTGTAAAATTAAAAAAACAAAAAGGATTTACGCTCATCGAGCTTTTAGTCGTTTTTGCTATTATTGGCATATTAGCTGCAAGTTTATTAATAAGCTTAACTCACTTAAGAGCTAAAAGCAGAGATGCTAGGAGAGTAGCTGATATTAGATCCTTGATGCAGGGTTTAGCCTTGTATCATAATAATCACAATGATTATCCAGACTTTGACGTGTATATAACAGGTAGTGATGCATTATCTAATGCATTAATTACCGACGGTGTCATGAGGGCAACTCCGGTTGATCCAGTAAACCAAGATCAAGGAGCGCCAGGTGAAGACTTTAGATATTATTATGATTCAGTAAGCGGTGGAAATTTTTATATATTGCAATATTGTTTAGAAACAAATTCTATTGAAGGCCAGCCGGCTGGCGAACATGCGGTAAGCCCTTAAGTTTTATTTTAAATTAAAAATAGTTGCATGAATGAAAAAATATTAATTATCGAAGATGATCCTTTTCTCAGTGAAATGTATGCTGTCAAATTTGTTCAAGGCGGCTTTGAAGTAGATTTAGCCCAAAACGGAAAAAGCGGTTTGCAAAAAGCCAAAGTATTTAAGCCAGATTTGATTTTATTAGATATTGTTTTGCCTAAGATGGATGGATTTGTTGTCTTGGCTAAAATTAAGAAAGATAAGAAATTAAAAGATATTCCAGTAGTTCTTTTGACTAATCTTGGCCAAAAAAGCGAAATAGAAAAAGGACTTTCATTAGGAGCAGAAGAATATATTATTAAATCTCATTTTACTCCTACAATGGTAGTGAATAAAATACGAGAAATATTAGAAAAATATGAATAATTATCATCAAAAATTAAAAGATATTTTAGACTTAGCTTTAGCTAAAGACGCTTCTGACGTCCATATTTCAGCTGGCCACCGGCCTATTTTAAGAATTGACGGGAGTTTGACTCCAATAGAAAACTATCCTGTTTTGGACAGCAAAGACACTCGCGAATTTGCCTTTTGTATTATTCCTGAAGAAAGGAAAGAAAAATTTCTGGCACAGAAAGATTTAGATCTTTCTTTTACTTATAATAATACAGCTCGTTTTAGGGTAAATGCTTACCATCAGTTAGATAAGATAAGCATTGCTTTAAGAATAATCCCAACCAAAGGAAGAAGCATTGAAGAGCTGCATTTGCCTGATATTTTCCGCCATTTCGCTGAAGCTTCTCAGGGGTTCTTCTTAGTGGTTGGCCCATCCGGACAAGGCAAGTCAACTGCCCTAGTTGCTTTAATTAACGAAATAAACCGCATTCGCCGAGACCATATTGTTACTATTGAAGACCCTATAGAATATTTATTTAAATCCGACCAATGTATTATTGATCAAAGAGAAGTCGGTCAAGATGTTCAAGATTTTCATCGTGGCTTGCGGGAAGTTTTCCGCCAGGACCCGGATGTCATTATGGTTGGCGAAATGCGCGATCCGGAAACAATTAGCATGGCTGTCACAGCAGCTGAAACAGGCCATTTGGTTTTGACTACTTTGCATACTAATACAGCAGCTCAGACAATTGATCGAATTATTGATAGCTTTCCTACTCATCAGCAATCGCAGATCAGGTCTCAATTAGCATCAACTATCTTAGGAATCTTATCGCGCAGATTGCTTCCGAAAAAAGGCGGTGGCGTCATTAATGCTATAGAATTAATGATCGCTAATCCAGCTATTAGAAATTTAATTAGGGAAAATAAAATTCATCAAATTAATACTGTAATTGAAACTAGTTCTGAAGAGGGAATGATTTCTCTTAACCGTTATTTGTATGATTTAGTCAAGGATGGTATAGTAACTAGAGAAGATGCTCTCAAACATTCATTAAATCCTTCAGAATTAGATTTACTTATTAAAGAATAATGAAATTTAGCTATCTTGCCCGAAATAAAAAAGGAGATAAGCAAAGCGGTATTGTCGATGCACCTAATCGGTTAGCTGCTTTAGATTTGCTCCATGAGCATGACTTAATTGTCATTCGGATTCGCTCTGAAGAAAAGGCGCCTCTTTTTTCTAAGGATATTAAATTTTTAAATCGAGTCAAAAGAAAAGAAATCTTTATCTTTTTCCGCCAGTTAGCTATTTTAGTCGGTGCCGGAGTTCCTTTGCTACAATCATTAAGAGCTCTCGGAAAACAATTTAAAAATAAATATTTTAAATCAGTTATTGCTGAAGTAGTTGATGATGTTGACGGCGGAATGTATTTTTCTCAAGCAATGCACCGTCATCCTAAAGTTTTTCCTTCTTTTTGTATTAATTTAACTAAAAGCGCTGAAGTTTCTGGACAGCTTCAAGACTCACTAAATTATTTAGCTGATTATCTGGAAAGAGAATATTATTTAATATCTAAAGTACGCGGAGCAATGATTTACCCTCTATTTATCTTAGGAGTTTTCATAATTATCGGAATTGTTGTTATGGTAATGGTTATTCCACAATTGACTTCTATTTTAACGGAGACTGGTCAAGAATTGCCTTGGTCTACTAATGTAGTAATTGCTGTCAGCAATTTTATTAGAAACCAAGGATGGCTTCTTTTGATAATTTTTGCTTTGGGAGTAATTGGTTTTTGGAGATATACAAAAACTGAAAAAGGCAAAGCGCTTTGGGATAATATTAAAATAAGAATTCCTATTTTTGGAAATATCCTTCAGCAGACGTATTTAGCTCGTTTAGCAGATAATTTGCATGCTTTATTTAAAGGTGGAGTTTCTATAATCCAAAGTTTAAGTATTACAGCTGATGTAGTCGGTAATTATTTTTTCAAAAAAGCTTTATTGGAAGCAAGAGAGCAAGTCAGAGTCGGAAAAGGAATTAGCCCTTCTTTAGAAAAATATAAAGAATTTCCGCCGCTTTTTTGCCAGATGATCAAAACTGGAGAAAGTACTGGAAAATTAGAATTAATTTTAAGAAAATTAAGTGATTTTTATAACAAAGAAGTTTCAACAATAGTTGATAGCTTAACTCAGCTAATTGAGCCTATCTTGCTTGTTCTATTGGGATTAGGAGTAGCTGTTCTAGTCTTCGCCGTATTTATGCCTATTTACAGCTTGTCAGCATCGTTGTGATGGCGCTCCTAATGGCATACGAAATAAAGGTCGACAAAATTAAAATAAAAGAATAAATCAAAAAAAAGAAGGGAGGTGAAAAAATGTTGAATTTTTTTAGCAAAAGAAAAGGAGAAAAGGGTTTCACCTTAATTGAGCTTTTGGTTGTTATTGCTATTATTGGTATTCTAGCAACGATCGTTTTAGTTTCCTTGAACTCAGCCAGAAGTAAAGCTAGAGATAGCCGCAGGGTAAGCGACTTGAGGCAGATTGCCTTAGCTTTAGAGCTTTACTATGATGATAATAGTGCAGCTTATCCGGCTGCTCTGGATACTCTTGCAACAGATGGCTATATAGCTGTAGTTCCGAATGATCCTCAAGGTGGTGCTTACACTTATTCTGCATGTGGTACTGGCAATATTAATTATAGCTTAGGTGCTTTATTGGAAAATACTGATAGTACTCTTTTAGATAATGATGTAGATGATACAGAATGTAATATCAGTCCAGACGGTAATGCTGATGATTGTGGTGATGCTGGCGAATATTGTATTGAACCGTAAAGAATAAAGAAAAGATGTTTTTACTCACAGGGACTGCTTTATGGCTGTCCCTGTGTTGTCAGGGGTGATTATTTTGAGAAATATGCTTCTTTATTATTTTTTAATATTTTTATTCGGCTTATCTTTAGGAAGTTTTTTAAATGTAGTTATTAGCCGTTTAGGGACAAAAGAATCAATTATTAGCGGCCGTTCCCACTGTCCAAGGTGCGGAGCTATTCTAAAGTGGTATGAATTAATACCAATTTTAAGTTTTGTTAGGCAAAAAGGGAAATGCCGAAATTGCGGAGAAAAAATTAGCTGGCAGTATCCTTTAGTAGAATTAGCGACAGGACTTATTTCTTTATTTATTATCAATAAATATTTAATTGTAAATCAAGAGCTGGATTTTAAAAATTATGCGGCAATAATTTATTGGCTGGCCATAGCTAGTTTTTTTATAATTATTTTTGTTTATGACCTAAAACATTATCTTATTCCGGATAAGATTATTTATCCGGCTATATTATTGTTTTTTATTTGGTCTTTAATATCTTTTTTAATGAAAGATATTCAATATATTGAAATATTTAAGTCTTTTCTAACTGCTTTAGGCGCTAGTCTGTTCTTCTTCTCCTTGGTGGTCATTTCACGAGGCAAGGGAATGGGTTTGGGAGATGTTAAATTAGCTTTCTTAATGGGTTTAATCTTAAGTTGGCCTAATATTCTAGTTGCGTTGTTCCTGTCTTTTATGAGCGGTGCTCTAATTGGCCTGCTGCTCATTATCTTCGGTAAAAAAAGTTTTAAATCACAGATTCCTTTTGGTCCTTTTTTAACTGCTAGCACGCTGTTTGTTTTAATTTGCTATGATTATCTGATAGAAAAGATTTTAGCGATGAATATCTTTTTTATCTAAAATATTTTTATTTTGGAAAAATAAGTTATCCACAAAAAGGTTTTAGTCTTTTTTCAGGAAAATGTTATAATAGAAATAATAAAATCAAGAATCCTCATGGATGTCTATAACAACAAAACTGTTATTATCATTGTCATCTTTCTAGTCATTTTATTAACTGGCAGTTTTGTCTATTATCATTTCTTTACTA
>CAZVUG010000007.1:0-4345 GCA_964629675.1 uncultured Candidatus Saccharibacteria bacterium | reverse complement strand
GTTTTCCAAAAAACTTTATTCATTATAATATATTAATAAATTTTGTCAAGATAATAAACAGATATTTTTAAAATTTATCAAGAGAAAAACTTTATTCTTTAAATCTCAAAATATTGACAATATTAATATTATAGTTTATAATATAACAAAGTACATTTAACAAATTAATAAAAGGAGGAGTAATGAAAAAAATAATTATCAGTAGTCTCGTTATTGCGTTAATTTTTCTTGGATTAACTTTTTTTTATCCAAGTAAAAAAAACTATCAGACAAAGTTAACTAAATCACCTATCAGCTCAACCCTTAACCAAAATAATGACGGAAAAACAAGAATGATCATCAGAATTAAAGTAAGATAAGGAGGAAAAGATGAAAAAATTATTTTTATTGTGGGCAGTTGTCTTTTGTTTTTTTGCTTCTTCATTAGCAGAAGCAATCAACGTGGAAGAAAGAAATAAACTAGTTGAAACATTTAAGCAGAAAGTTAATCAAGTCTATTGCTCTGTCTGGAATAACGACCAATCATATGCCGCTTCAAGCATAGTTGACGAACAGGGATATGCAACACTAGTTATTGATGATATTGATCCAGGTATTTTTAGACTTTTAGTCACTGCTCAATGGAATAATAATGCTGTTTTCTATGGTAAAGCGCAAGCGAATGTTAGAAAAGGCCAAACTAATGAAGTAACTGTAGATTTAAGCCTTTACGAGTGGCTTCCTTTGTCAATCTCTTTGCCTGATAAATACTTAGGACCGGAAAAAGAATTTGAAGTTAAGATTAAACAAAATAGTTCTGTCTATAGCACTTGGTTTGAAATAACTGAAGACAAGATGTTGTTGCAAGGAAATATTCCATTAACCATTGCCCAAAAGATTATTCTAAATTTTGACGGGAAAGATTATAATATTGATTTAGACAAAGCAATGGAATCAATGAACTCAGGAGTTCCTTTAGAGCTTAGCGACTGTAGTACAGAAGAGAAAACTAGCCTGATTACACAGACTAATTTTCGGAAAAATTATCTGGTCGTACCAGATGATTATCCAACTATCCAGCAGGCAATTGATAACGCCCAAGAAGATACTATCATTGAAGTATCTTGCGGAACTTATTACGAACAAATTATTTTGGAAAAAGGAGTGACTATTGTCGGGAATATTTTTTATCCTAACAATGTTGTCATCACTTCTGATAAAGAGTCTACTGTCAAAGGGAAAACCAGCGGTACTTTAAAACTTTCTGGAGTAACAATTGAAAATACTTATTCTGGAAAGAGAATTTATACCAGTGCTGCTATTTCTTCTGATCTTGGCTATTGCCTTGATTTAGACCATTGTATTATTAAGTCTACTGGAACAGCAGATGTTATTTCTGCCAATTATTCGCGGGCTTGCCTAAACAATTGTACTTTGGTCGGCACTGGCGAATATAATGGAATCTCTTATTATAATAGCGGTTCGGATAATAAGATAAAGAATTGCCTTTTTTACAATCTTGATCAGGCGATTCAGGCAGATAACGACCTTGTTGATATCTCTGATTCTCTCTTTTGGCAAACTGAGAAAAAAGGAGATATAATTCCAACAGAAACAAATGTTTTGGGAGACCCAGAGTTTATCGATGTCTTCCCTAACTACACGCCAAGGCATCAAGCTGAGGTAATCCAGACAATTATTATGCAAAGCAATAATTATCCTGGGGCAGTAATGCCTTTGCGATATACTGATTAAAAAAATCCCCTTGTCTTAAATTAAGGCAAGGGGTATTTTAATTCTTTAAATAATCAATCTTGTTAATCTTAAAATTCTGATGCTTTGATTATTTTTCCTTTTAATCCTTGCGGATCAAATTCGGCCACTTTATATACTTCTGTTGGTGGTCCTGATTTAAGGAATTTATCAATGCCGATAACGCGCTTATCATAATCTTGCGGCAGGATAAATGGATTAAGGAATCCCGGCCAGCCATTATGTAAAGTAATTACCATGCTTCTTTCCTCATCAGGTAAAATAGAATTAGCCTTTTGCGGATTTTCTCTTCTTAATTCTTCAAATAGTTCAGGCGAAGTAACTGCGATGATCTTTACATTATAATCATTTTCTAATTCAGGCAAAATTTCCAGAACATTAACCATAACCTGTCCGCCGCAAATTGCTAGAATAATTTTCTTTTTATCATTATCAGAAAACTGCTTGAAAACGTAAGCGCCGTTAATAGCTTCTCTGGCTGGAGGAATTCCTTCGCCTCTTTTAAAGACAGGCGTATTAGGCCGCATTACCGATAAAGCAATCGGTTCTCCTTTTTCCATCGCGTAAAAAAGCATTTCAATAGTCTCATTAGCATCAAGAGGCTTATAAACTTTAATTCCTGGATAAGCATTATATAGAGACATCCAGAAAAGACCATGGTGAGTAGGCCCGTCTTCACCAGTTTCCGGGCCATCGTGAGCAGCCATGACAACAAAGAATCCTTTGCAATGACGATTGGTAGCATTAGTAATTAAAGCCATTCTGACTGCATTGCTCATGATCGAAGTAAAAACTCCATAAGAAGCAAAAACACTCATTGCCTGGAAACCTCCCGGAAGAACATCTTGCGTTAAAGCTGCTGACATCATAGCCATATTCTGTTCAGCAATTCCGAATCTAATCCCCCGGCCTAAAGGATTTTTCTGGTTGATTACTCCATAAACATCTTCCGCAGCACCAGTCAGAATTGATTTCATTAAATCCCCTGCCCCTAAATAAAAGAAAGCTGTTTCTCCCATTAACCATTTAAAAAATGCTTCTGTCGCTTTTCTGGTAGCAATAGATTCTCCTTCTGCAAAAACTAATTCTGCAGGCAAGATATCAGGCCTTTTAATCTTCTTATAATCAACCATCGGCCGACCGCCTAAAGCTTTTTCCATTTTAGCAATTAATTCTTTTTCCGGCTTAATCTTTTTTGCGCCAACTAGCAGACGTTCAACAAAATAATTAATGTCTTCTTCTTTTAAATGAGAAAGAACAGCTTCAATATCTTTGGTTTCTTCGTTATCAATACCGGGAATATCAAAGCCTAGTTTTTTCATCATTGCTACATATTCTTCGTGAGGCAAAGGCTTGCCGTGAGAATCAGCTGTATTTTCTAATTTACCGTACTCTTTGCCTTTGATAGCATGGCAGATAACGACTGTCGGCAAATTATTAGCAAAACCGCTAAAGGCTTTTTTGTAAGCATAAACTAATTCTGTCAAATTATGCCCCTCAACTTCAATGACATTCCAGCCTAAGGAAAGCCAGTAATTTAAGTAAGGCGCGCTGATAACTTCGGTAATTGGCCCGTCAATGCCAAAATTATTCCAATCTAAACTGACAACTAGATTATCCATTCCTAAAGAACAAGCTAGATTTCTAAATTCAAAACTCATTCCTTCTTCAGTTTCTGCGTCGCCGGCAAAAACAAAAACTTTTGTATCTAAACCGTTGGATTTTTGCAAAGTTGCCAAACCTAAGGCAGCAGAAAAACCATGGCCAGAAGCGCCAGTTGAAGCATCTGAAAGAGGATAATTCGCTTCAACATGGCCAGTTGGTCCGTCGCAATGCCTAAATCTAGCTAAACATGGAGGATAAAAAGCTTCTAATTTTTTTACATCAAAATCCTGGCCGCTTCTTTTTAAAGATTCATAAATTAAGGATAAGACAGCATGAAATAATGGCGTGCAATGTCCGGCAGACCAAACAATCCTATCTCTGCCCGGATGATTCGGCTCAAGCGGATCAAAAGCCATCTCGCCGGATAAAAGCAAAGCTAAAAATTGTTCAACTTTTGAGGAAGATCCCCCAGGATGGCCAGAGCTAATACTCTCAACAGCAGCAAAAGCTAATCCCCTAACGACCCTAGCTATATTTTCAGTTATAGGCAGGTTTATTTCTGCCAGCGGATCTAGATTTAATTTCCGTAAATCCAGATAGAAATTTCCCCAATCAGTTTCTTTAAATCTCTCTGGATCTTTTTTTAAAAGATCAAAATCTTTTTTTTCTAAAATGTTATAACTATTTTTATCTTCTTTTGTTTTAACCATAGGACTATGAATTGTTTAGTTTATTTTTTTATCCTCCTTGAAATTTATTATATCACATAAATTAAAATGCATGAAACTTTTTAGGATTATAACACAAGATAACTTTTTTTAAAAATAAATAAATTTTAATAAATATGAAAAAATAGAAAAGAATTTAATCTTAGTAAAATTCATTTAATTTTATTAAAAAAAGACTTAATTCAGCTAAGTCTTTAAAAATAAAAAGAATTATTTTTTGCCAGCTATATTTTAGAAATTATAATAATCATTTTTTTGGG
>CAZVUG010000006.1:0-44979 GCA_964629675.1 uncultured Candidatus Saccharibacteria bacterium | reverse complement strand
AGCCTTAGCTGTTAGATTAGCTGGTGTTGAAGGAGCTGCCGTGTCAACAGCAACTGTTCCAATATTAAGACTAGCTGTTTGCCAATTGCCAGTAACATAGCGCCAGCTGTCATCTTCTAAAATACAAAGATAATTATCAGAAAAAGAGAAATCATTAACCCCTACTTGATTAAGCGACTTAAAATTCAATGTCATCAGATTACCTGAGCCAGAAATGCCTCCGCAATCAGCGCCTAACCGGGTTAAGCCAACAATTAATTCACCGGCCTGGCTATCGTCAACCATTAAAGCAGTCTGGCAGCTTGTTGATAAAAGCGTTCCCTCATTGACACTAACAAAATCAACTAAATTAGGATCAAAATGCAAGTAGTAAGATACGCCAAATAAATTAGCTACTGGATCAATTTCTAAATTTAAAGAGAAATCAGTATTTTTATCTATTTGCAAGCTTGATGGCTCCAAACTAACCGTTTGAGCTAATGCCAACTGGCCATAAAAAAAACTCCCAGCCAAGCAAAAAGAAATTCCTATTATTAAGAAAATGTATTTTTTCATTGCCCATATTATATTATTCAGCATAGTAAAGGTCAAGCAAATTAAAATTAAAAATCCCTATAGATTTCTTAATTTTAAAGAAAATCTATAGGGATTATTTAACAATTTTTATTGTTATTCCTCTTGTCGGAATATTTTTATAATAATGATAACGGCTTTCCCCCTCGATAATGCAAACTTGATTTTTGGTAAAATTTAGAGAAACTTCCCCCTCCTTAATGGCTTTAAAAATCAAATCTCCGAGTTGTCCTGGGCCATTAACTGTTCCTCTTCTTCTATTTAAACGGCTAAAACCAAAATTCATTATTCCATCTTCAGTTGAAGCTGATTTAGCAAAAAAGGTTGGATTGTTGTCTTGATTCAAAAGATCTCCCTCAACCAAGCCGCGAAATTCAATCTTTGTTGGCTCATATTCCAGATCAAAGGTCACGCCAAAAATATTTTTTACTGAACCAATTTCAATATTGACAGTAAATTCCTTATTCAACTTAACAATCAATTCCGACTGATTGAAAAAAATATTTTCGCTTTCTTTTAATTCTGGCTTTGGCTTCGGTTCAAAAGAAGAAGTTTCTGAATCTTTACCTCCGCTACCGCAAGCTAATAATGTAAGACTTAAAAAAAATGTTATTAACCATTTTGCCATTTCTGTTCTCCTTATTAAGGTTCGTTTTGGTCTGCTCGATTGCCATACCTTAAGCAAATTTCTATCAAATCTCTGCCTTTAATTTGTCCGCTATTATCAATATCGCATCTTTGGTTTAAAGAAGAGTCCTCTATGGTAAAACCTAAAGAACAATTATATTCTGGATGGTTAATGCCTGATAAGCCAAAATAAATTCCTAAAGTAACTAAATCTTGGCCGTCAACAATTGCATTTGTATAAGAAACACCATCTTCGTAAGTTCCCCAAATATTGCCATAAAGCAAATAAGGAATATTGCTAACTTCACTTTCCAGCTCGCTGGTATTAACAGCAGTTAAAGCCGCGAATAGAACATCTGGTATTGCTCCAGCCGCTTCATGGCAATGCCATGTTTGGTTTTTATCTATGACAAATTCAGCAATATCACCAATCATTTGCGAAGCTTTTGCATAACTGGTAGCAATAGCTCCGTTATATCTAGCAAGATCTGATTCAGTATTAGCATCCCAGCTTAATTTAATCTCATAACCGAAAATTTGATAAGGTAAAAATAAAATTAAAAAAAATAGGGAATAAAATATTCTTTTCATCTTTCCTCCTTATTTTAAATGTTAAAGTACTGTTTCTTATTATTATCTAACAATCAGAAAATAATATTTTCATTATGTTTATTCTTAAGCTATTGTCAAGCTGTTTTAACAAATTAATAAAGCAAACAACGCAAATATCCCCAAGAGGAATTGAACCTCTATCTTAACCTCCGGAGGGTTACACTCTATCCGTTGAGCTATGGGGACGACAAATATTCCCTATTATACCTAAAACTAGCCAAAACATCAACTGGCCTTGCTGCAATGTCCAGAAAAAATGGTCAAAAAAGCCAATAGCCAAAAAAGCCATCAGCAAAATCACTAAAATTGCCGGCTGATTTCTTTTCCTAAATAAATTGTATAAGAAAAGCAGGAAAATAGTTAGGCCGACTAGACCAGTCTCGGCAGCTATTAAAAGATAAATATTGTGCACTGGCTGAAAAACCCAATTAGACAGTTTATCTAAAATAAGGCTAATCTGCCAGGCAAATCCTCCTAAGCCAATTCCTGCCAAAGGATTTTCACTGATTAAGCGCAAAGCGGTTTCATTATAAAAAACGCGCAGGCTGAAAGACTGTTCTTCTGCCGAAAAGGCAAAACGGGAAGAAATTTCCGGCCAAAGAAAAAAGAAGGAAATTGAAACAGCTATTAAGAGAAAGCACAAAAGCTCATAGAGACTCCTTCTTAAATCTTTTCTTTTAAACCAGTTCCAAATAAAAAGCACCAGCGTTGCTAAGATAAAAACCATTATGATTATCCTTGAGAAAGTCAGGATTAAAGCAAATAGCAAGATAAAATAAGAGACAATTAAAATAAGCCGATCTAAAGTAAATATTTTATTCCCGGATTTTTGCCGGCAATAAAGATAAAATAAAGAGAAGAGGCAAAAAACAAGAAAAGCAGCCAAGACGTTAGGATGAGGTAAGGTCCCATAGCCACGAATTATTTTATCTCCGCTGACCAAGAAATTAGCTACTCCGGGAATACCTACATCTAAAGGGCTTTCCCCTAGAAACCACAGGCCTAAGCTTTTTTGTAAACCATATTGAAAAAAAACAATGAAAGATTGAATCAATCCGCTAGCAAGAATAACTTTTGCTATCTGCGGAAAGCTGAATAATTCCCTAAAATTATATCTAAGGTAAAAAAATAGCCCGGCCATTTCTAAAAGTTTAAACCAAGCATAAAAACTAATCTGCACATTTTGAGCCTGTATTAAAGAAGCAAAGGAAAAAAGCAAAAAAATAATTAAATAGAATTCAGGCTTTTTAACTTGCTCCTTAAGAAATAAAGGTTCTTTTAAAAATCTTTGCTCTTTTTTTCTCCAAGCCCAAAGCAGAAAAAGAGAAAGCAATAGTAAATCTGTTAAATAAATATAAATATTGGACCATTCATTAAAACTTTCTCCAAACTGCCAAATAATCTTTCTTGTTTGCAGAGGCAAAAAGAATATTAGGGTATAAAAAAGGATTTTTTCTAAGCGAATCATAATTTTGCCATTTCTTCTCTAACTATTTTTCTATCATCCCAGGCTATTTTTCGGCCATTAGCCAGACACATCCACATTTCCGAACCTTTGCCGGTAATAATAACCAGATCACCTTCTTGGGCTGATTGAAGCGCTTTTTTAATAGCCTCTCTTCGATCTAAAATTCTTTCTGATTCTTTCTGTTTAATTCCGCTGGCTACTTGATCAATAATCTCTTGCGGATTTTCGTCATAAGGATCTTCGTTAGTAATAATAATTTTATCCAAATAATCTTCAGCAATTTTTCCTAATTCCGGCCTCTTCCATTTGTCGCGGCCGCCGCCAGCTGCTCCGAGAACGCCGATTAAATTTCCTTGCGCCATCTTTTTGACTGTTTGATAAACTTTACTTAAAGCATCTGGTGTATGAGCATAATCAACAATAACCAGAAAAGGATCTTTGGCTATTATTTCTAAGCGGCCAGGAATACTTTCCACTTCTGCTAAAGCAGCCTTTATTTTTGCCAGAGGAATTCCTTCAGCCAGAGCTAAAGTAGTTGCCGCCATAGCATTAGCTACATTAAAATCCCCTAAAAGTTTCAGGTCAAATTGAGGGCTTGATTTTAGGTTATAGCCGATTTTTTCTCTAGCGGGAAATTGGTAAAAATAATCGGCTTGCTGATCATCTAAATTAACTATTATCCGACCGTTCTTTTTTAAAGACTGGAAAAGCCTGCCCTTAGCTTGCCGATATTTAGTAAAACCGCCATGGCTTTCTAAATGTTCTTTTGTTAAATTAGTCAGAATAGCTGAATTAAAGCCAATAAAACGGTGACGGTGCTGCTTAATTCCTTCGGAAGTTACTTCTAAAACAACATACTGACAGCCAGCCTGAAGAGCTTGTTTCAAAAAATGCTGAATTTTTGTCCGGCCAGGCATAGTCATTTTTAATTTATTATCCCAAACTTTATCTTTAATTTTAAATTGAATTGAAGAAAGAGAAGCAACCTGATAGCCAGCTTTTTCTAAAAGATGGCTAATTAAAAAAACTACCGTAGATTTGCCGTTAGTTCCTGTCACTCCAATAACATTTAATTTTCTTGCCGGAAAACCGTAAATCAAAGCTCCGACCAAAACCCAAGCAAAATGATACCAGCTTAAAAGAAATCCCGGAATAATTTTTTTTATCAGTTTTTTCACAGAATCCGACGGGCTATCTGATAAATCTTGTACCAAGCTGGCTGAAAGACTAAATCAAAACTGCCCGGATAGATTATTTTAATCCCTCCGAATCCTTTTTTAAAGCGGGTTATCCCCGGCCATTTTTCTTCGTCAATCCCCCAAAAATCATAAAATCTAAATCCTTGTTTTTTAGCTTCTAAGATTGACTGCCATTGCAATAAGTAAGGAGCCATCATTTGCCGGAAGCGATAATCTGAAGCGCCATGCAGATAAATAGCCGTTCGGCCAAAAAAGCAAGTAAGATTAGCAGCAATAATCTTTTTCTGATATTTAGCCAAGAATAATTTAGCTGAGCTTTTCGGCCCTAAAACACTTATCATTTTTTGATAATATTCCTGAGGATGCAGCTGAAAATTATCTCGTTTGGCAGTCTTTTTTAATAATTTTAAAAAGTCACCTATTTTTGTATTGTCTTCCTCAATAACAATTCCTTTTTTTTGGGCTAATTTAATATTATATCTAGTTTTTTGGCCCATTTGCTTTAATAATTCCTGGGAAGAGCCAGAAATGTCTAGAATTAACGTTTGCCCCGGCTGGACTTGGCTAGGTGATAACCGAAAATTAGCTGCTGGCAATCTAAAATTTTCCTGCGGTTCTATTTTTAAAAAAATGCTTTCTTCTTCCTGGGCAATTTTCTTCAATTTCTTCAAGAAGCTTTTTTTAAAAGCTAAGCTGCGAGGGCAGTATAAATAATTTTTACTTAAAGGCAAATCATGCTTAATAACTAAACCTTTAAAGGTTTCTTCTTCTATCCGCCAGATTTTTCTGCCTAATGACTGCTGAAATTCCCCCCATTCGTAAGACTGAAGGAAAGATCCATCGCTCATCGCAATAAATTGATTCCATTTATCTCGAAAAGTCATATTTATTTTGTGTTAGGTTTCTTGCCAAGCACCTTTAACGATTCCTTGATAATTTCTTCTATCCCTTTTGCTCCTCGAGGTATTTGGCTTAAAGCTTCCTTGGCTTGATGCTGACTGTAGCCCAAACTGACTAAAGCATCAATGACTTCGCTATCTGAAGTTAATTTTTGAATATCAGAAACCGAAGCAAAAATTTTGTTTTTTAATTCTAGAATTATTCTTTCAGCTGTCCGCTGGCCAATGCCGGAAACTTTTGTCAATAAAGATTTCCGTCCGCTAGCAATTGCTTCTTTGAGAGTTTTAACTGAAGCTAGCATCATTACCGAAAGGGCTGCCTTGGGACCAATACCACTGACGGAAATAAGCAGCTCGAAAAATTCCAATTCTTCAAAAGAAATAAATCCGTATAAATCCATAATATTCTCTCGGCAATAAAGATAAGTAAAAAGACTTGTTTTCCTGCCTTGGCTGCCTATTTCTTTTAAAGTTGGCGCAGAGCAAAAAACCTTGTAGCCGATTCCGCCTACTTGAAGAATAATAAATTTCTCTGTCTTTATTTTTATTTCCCCTGCTAAGAAACTAATCATCTTTTAATCATAACTTAGCCAGATTTATTTGACAACTGCTCTTCTATTTAATATTATTAGAAATAATTGTAGATTCATTTATATGCCTATAACCAAATCAGCCAAAAAAGCTTTAAGACAAAGCCGTCAAAGACGGTTGTTTAATTTGCGCCGGAAAACAAAGATGAAAAGTTTAGTTAAACAAATCAGAGACTTAATTAAAGAGAAGAAAAAACCGGAAGCATTAAAGATATTGCCAGAAACCTATAAAGCAATTGATAAAGCAGCTAAAAGAGGCATTATTAAAAAGAATACAGCCAGCCGGAAAAAGTCGCGTTTAACTAAAGCAATTGATAAAGTTAAATAGTTATCCACATTTACCTCACAAGCAAAACGTTGACAAAAGACCTATTTCTGATAACCTATTATTGTACTTATGAGTACTATTAAACAAGGCCTGAAAGTAATTTCCAAAAGCTCAAAGGCTGTTATAAGATCTAAAAGAAGACTGCTCCTGGCAGCAGTTATTTTATTTTCTCTAATTCTTTTCTTTATTGCTCCGCTTTCTATTCCGGAGCATCTTTTGTTTTCTGTAATTAATCATCGCCAACCGATTGCCATTAAAGAAATAACTAACAATCCCGATTTGGAAAGCTCTGCTTATCAGAGATCCCATTTAGCTAATAATAATGTTTTAGCTAGCATTAATTTAGAAAGCGACACAAAGACAGATGAATCTTCCTCAGATAACAGCCAAGATATCAAGCTAGCGCTTTTGAGAGAAACCGCTTTGATTACTTCGAATAATCCAGTCACATTTATCAGCCAAGGACAAAATACCAGAGAAGAAATTACCCAATACACTGTTCAAGAAGGAGATGTTCCTTCGACAATTGCCGCTTCTCTGGGCATCAGCTTAAATACATTACTTTGGGCTAATGATTTAAGAGAAACAAGTATTATTCGTCCAGGCGATGAATTAGTTGTTTTGCCGGTAACTGGAGTACTCCACCGAGTAAAAAGCGGCCAGACAATAGGCTGGATTGCTGATCATTACGAGGCAGACGAAGAAGATATTATCGCTTTTAATGATTTGCCGACGGACGGAACAATTCAAATTGGCGAAAAAATAATTATTCCTGACGGGCAGATGCCTGTCTCTAGCACAATAGCTGTGACAGCTAGTCGAAGTATTTATAGCGGACAGACAAGAAGTGGTAATTATTTCCCTTATGGGCAATGCACTTGGTATGTAGCCCAAAAAAGAAATGTCCCTTGGTCGGGACATGCACGTTCCTGGCTAGCTAATGCCAGAGCTTATGGTTATAGCACTGGCAGCGTTCCGCAGGCAGGAGCTATTATTTCTATTAACGAAAGCTGGTACGGCCACGTAGCTTATGTCGAAGCAGTTTCCGGAAACTGGGTAACTTTTTCTGAAATGAATTATTTAGGGCTAGGCATCAAAAGCGTCCGCACTCTGCATATTAACAGCTCGAAAATACAAGGATATATTTATTAATTAAAATAAATATTAGTTTAAAAAATGCCTTAATCAAGGCATTTTTTTATTTCTTCCCTTGGCTGCATTTAAAGCAAAGCCTGGCTTCCGGCAAAGCTTCTAATCGTTTTATCTCTATATCTTGATGGCATTTTTCGCATTTGCCATATTCTCCTTTTTTAATTTTTTCTAAAGCTTTATCAATATCTTTTAATTTTGTCTCTAAAGTATGCTCTATCGGCAGCAGAGTAGCATATTGCTCAATCATTTCAGCACTTTCATCTTTGTGGGAACGATCTAAGCCAAAAAGAGGAAAACGGGTCAACCAATTTCCTTTTAAGCGGGGATCTTTCTTGGCAAATGATTTCAAATCTTTAATAATTTTCTTTCTTTCTTTTTCTAATTTCTTTTTAAATTGTTTTTGCGTCTTTTGATCCATATTTTAAATTATAGCATAAAAAATGTTTGTCAACAATAAAAAAAAGCCACTTATAGTTGACTTATTATAATTTTAGTTATATAATAGGGGGCATTGAATCTCCTAAAACAAATTGTTACTTGATAGGATCAACGCCCCCTTGTTTTTCTATAAAGAAAGTATTCTCGCGTTTTAATTTTCGCAAAGAAAGTAGAACCTCCTACGCGAGAAATAACTATATTATTACAGAAAAACATTTGGCCTTGCTGGCTATTAGTCTCTTATTGAGACTTTTTTATATTTATATAAAGAACTATGAGGAGGTGAGATGCTCAGTTTGATTGGGTTATAGCCAGCATTAGGCCGATGCTGTCCTCTTAAGAACAGTTTGTTGAGGACATTATCATTTTACTAAAAGCAGATATTGCTGTCAATATTATTTTATCCACATCTTATCCCCTTTTAAAATTAACTGTCGATAATTGAATCAATTGCTTGTTCTAAAGACCGACAGGAATTGCTAATAAGGAAATAATTTCCTATTTGGCAATAAGTAAGCAAGCGGCGAGCCGGAGAAGACGGCGAAGAGACAGAGTTTAAGCTGATTAAATCTATTTGCCGATAAACAACTGATGAAAAATTATATTCTTTCTTTAACTGAAATTCAATTTCAGAGAGAACTTTTTCTAATTTTATGGAAGAGTCTTTTTTTTCTAAAATTAGCAAAAAGGGGAAAACTGACTGCGTATCTTCTGGAAAAACAATTAAGGCAATTTCCTTTTTAAATAAAGGTTTGATGTCTTTTGCAAAATCAAGATTTGCCAAAGAAAGATATTTTTTTACTTTTTCTGTTGTTTCTTTCCCATAAAAATAATTTCCTTTAACAGAAACCTCGAATGGGCTTGTTTGCTGATAAAATGAATCTAAATTAATTATTGAGAAAAAGGCTGCTTGGTCAGATTTAAAATCAATAAAAGGCGTTTTCGGCAAAAGCAATATCCAGAAAAAAAGAATGATTACGATAATAATAAATAATATATTTAAAAACAGTCTCGCAAGACTACGAGGCTGTTTTTTGCCTTTGTTATCCCTTAAATCTACTTTTAATTCATCTGAAGTCTGCTTAATCTGGTTATTCTTATTAACTTGAATTGGAATTTTCATCTAAAGCTACCTAATCTACAAAATTTATTAAAGCATTGATTGTTGAATAAGTACTTTCACGAGAAGTCGTTATTATTAACTTATTATCTATTATTGCATAATCAATACTTAATCCAGGATCAGGGAAATTAATATAGCGAATGTCTGTGCCTGAATAATTGTTGTCCTGGAATTCATCAGTAAATCCAACTGGATTATCTTTTTCTAAAATAAGATTGTTAAGATCGTTAATCATATTCCCTTCCCAATTTCTTAAATGCTGATTTAAATTATTAATTGACTCTAATTTAATAATCAAACCTATTCTATTACCTTCTGATTGGGCATAAGAAAATAAAGTATAATTATCAGCCGAAGTTAACGACAAAATATTCTCTGGAATAGATATTCCTGAATTATTTAAAATTTCATTTAAGGAAGCGTGCCTACCGTTTATTTTAATTAAAATTCTTTTAAAAGTATTTTTATCTTGAGTTTGATTAGCAACAACTGATTTTATTCTATCTAAAAGCAGACTTTCTTGGCCATCACTTAATTCAATTGTTTCAATCTCGTCTACCGGGATAAGAGATTCAGGCATCATTAGCCCAGCAAAGCAATCTTGATCAGTTTGGCATTGATCTTCTCCTTTGCCTTCAACAGAAATACATTTATTATCCTGGCACTGGTAATGCATTGACGCTACCCGAAGGTAATTCCACCAATAAAAAAACCCTCCAACCAATCCTAATATTAAAATGAAAATTAAAGAAACTAGAATAACTTTTTTCCGAGAAGATGGCTTTGGCAATGCCTTATATTTACTGCCAACAGAAGTTATTGGAGATAATCCTTTTTTCTCCTTGACAGGCAAGGAAGCTGGCGGAGTAGGAGCTTTTGGCGGAGTCGGCACACTAACAGGACGATAGGAAGGGGGAGTATAAGTTTTTGCTGGAGCCGGCTTATTTACATACTGAGGCTTAGGGCTAAAATCAGGTTTAGGCGTATCAACGCCCTGCAGGAAAGAAATATCTTTCTCCATTGTTCTAATTACCGGCTTAACAACATTTCGAGAAGATACTTCTTCTTGTTGTGAAAAATTATCTTTTTTAATATCCACTAAAATTAATGATTAGCTTTATTCTTTTTTAGAGTAAGGATAAGGCGAATCAATATTTTTCATTGTTAAACTAATTCGACCTGATTGATCAATATTTTTTACTTTGACTGTGACTATTTGCCCAGTCTTAACTACGTCTTCTACTTTTTCTACTCGGTAAGGAGCTAATTCGGAAATATGAACTAAGCCTTCTTGACCAACAATAATTTCTACAAAAGCGCCGAAATCTGTAATCTTAACAACTTTGCCTTGGAAAATTTCACCCGGTTTTACTTCTCTTGTCAGATTCTTAACCCACTCTAATGCTTTCTCGGCAGATTCTTCATTGTCCGAAGAAATATTGACTAAACCATCATCTTCAACATCTATTTTAACTCCGGTCTGATTAATGATTTCGTTAATCATTTTTCCTCCCGGGCCGATGACAATTCCAATTTTATCAGGATTAATCTTAAGAGTAAATACTCGCGGAGCAAAAGGAGAAAGACTTTCTCGCGGTTCTTTAATTGTCTTATTCATCTCATCTAAGATGTAAGAACGGCCTTCTTTTGCTTGACTAAAAACTTTTTTTAGAATTTCTAAACTGACTCCCTCTATTTTAACATCCATTTGAACAGCTGTCACCCCTTTTTCAGTTCCGGCAACTTTGCAATCCATATCTCCATAATGATCTTCTGGCCCTTGAATATCTGTCAGTATTTTATAATCATCATCTGAATTCATCATTAATCCCATGGCTACGCCGCTAATATGACGCTTAATTGGAATTCCCGCATCCATTAAAGCAAGGCTTGACCCGCTGATTGAAGCCATTGAAGAAGATCCGTTAGAAGAAAGAATTTCCGAAACTAGTCTAATCGTATAAGGAAAATCTTCTTTGTTTGGAATTAAAGAAAAAAGAGCTTTTTCCGCCAAAGCGCCATGCCCTATTTCTCTTCTTCCCGGACCATTCATTCTGCCAGTTTCTCCAGTGCAGTAAGGCGGAAAACCATAATGATGCATGAAATGCTTTTTTACGTCAGGCTCCAATCCTTCAATCAATTGCTCATCCCCTGGAGGACCTAAAGTTACCACTGAGAGAGCTTGCGTTTCGCCTCTTCTAAATAAAGCTGAACCATGTGTTCTGGGCAAAATACCTACTTCTGTTTTGATTGGACGAACCTCGTCTAATTTTCTTCCGTCCGGCCTCTTTTCTTTTTTTAAAATGTTTTGATGAACAGTGTGGTCAATTTCTTCTTCAAAAACTTCCATGATTTTATCTTCTGGGGAATCTTCTGAAACAAATTCAGCCAACAAATCATTTTTTAATTTATCCATCTCTTTTCTGTATTCTTCTTTACTTGGCTGATAAATTGCTTTTTCTAATTTTTCTGCTAGCCAATCTTTAATTTTATCTAATAATTTCTCTGGTAAATATTTAATTTTAGGTTCTTGTTTTTGAGGATTAATTGCATCAATTATTTCTTGCTGAAATTGAATATTTTGCTTAATGTAGGGCAAAGAAAATTCTATTGCTTCTGACAAAACATTTTCTTTGACTTGCCGACTTAGCCCTTCCAACATATTTATCTTTTTCCCATCGCCAGCTATCACTAATTCAAGATCGCTTTGCTCACGAGATTGATAATCTGGATTTAAAATCCATTGTCCGCTTTTGTCCGCAAAATGTCCGCTTTTGTCCGCTTTTGTCCGCAAAATGTCCGTAAAATGTCCGCTTTTGTCCGTTTTTGTCCGCAAAATGTCCGCAAAATGTCCGATTCTTAATCCGGACATTGGGCCATTCCAAGGAATGTCCGAAACGCCTAAGGCAATAGAAGCAGCTAATAAGGCAGGAATGTCCGGATCATTTTTCTGGTCAAAGGAAAGGACAGTTAAAACTACTTGGATTTCTTGTCTAATTTTTTGGTCAAAACGAGGCCGAATAATGCGATCAATCATTCGCCCAGTTAGAATAGAATCTTCTGAAGGTCTCCCCTCTCTTTTAATAAAACGGCTGCCTTTGATTTTTCCTGCTGCGTAAAGTTTCTCTTCATACTCTACACTTAAAGGAAGATAATCAACTTCGCGCGGTTCATTACCCATTGTTGCCGTAGCTAAAACTACCGTTTCGCCATAAGTAACAAGAGCCGAACCATTTGCTTGTTCTGCTACTCGGCCTATTTCCACTTTTAGTTTGCGGCCGAATAAATCAGTCTCAAATTTTTTATAATCCATATTAAGCTTCTTTACCGCTTCAATTTTAGCTTTCGTACAGGTTTTTAGCCAAAATTGAATTCAATTTTGAATAAGATCCTAAACGAAAAAACACTAATAATTAAAGCTAGTATAAATTATTTTTTTATTAAATACTTTTGCTGATCTTTTCCTAGATCAATAAAATCATCAACAATTTCAATCAATTTAGAAGAGCTGCTTTTGGCAAAAGCAATCAATTCTACTTGCTGGCCCTGTCCCTTTAAATACTCTACCAAAGGAATAAAATCGCCATCTCCGGTAACCAAGACTAAAGCATCCAGGCGGCTGGCTAATTTAATGGCATCGACAGTAATTCCAACATCCCAGTCTGCTTTTTTCAAACCACCGTAGAATATCTGCAAATCTTTTACCTTAGTCTCAATCCCCATTTTAGCTAAAGCATCAAAGAAAATCTTTTCTTCGCCGCTTTCCGTGCTAATAACATAGGCAATTGCTCTGACTAATTCCCTATTACTAACCGCTGCCTTCAGAATTTCTTTAAAATTAGGCCGGGCATTATAAATATTCTTAGCCGAATGATACATATTTTGGGTATCTATTAAAATACCTACCCGTTGTTCTTTATGTTTAATAACAGACATAAATCATTTTGACTTTAAACCTAATTTTTTAACAATTTTATTATATCTTTTTTGGTCTTCTCTTTTAAGATAATCCAAAAGTCTTTTTCTTTTGGCGACCATTTTTAAAAGCCCTCGGCGAGAGTGATTATCCTTAGGATGCTTTTTAAGATGTTTAGCTAATTCCTTGATTTGTTCAGAAAAAAGACTTATCTGCACTTCAGCCGAACCAGTATCCTGATCGTGCACTTTGGCCTCTTTAATGATTTTTGTTTTCTTTTTAGGTTTTAACATATAATTTATCTTACCAGATAAAATAAAAAAAAGCAAATTTATACCTAAGTGCGCCCACTAGGACTCGAACCTAGAACCAATTGCTTAAGAGGCAACTGCTCTGCCAAATTGAGCTATAGGCGCCTGGCGTCCTCGGGAGGATTCGAACCCCCAATAATGGTTCCGAAGACCATTGTGATATCCGTTTCACCACGAGGACTTAATAGATAAACGATAACACAAAAAATTAAAATAGGCAATTGGTTATCATTTTATTTAATTTACTAAATGCCTATCTGAATAATTGCTTTCGCCTTTTCTTTATGATAAGATTTTATTACTAATTTAAATTAAAAAGTCAAATGAATTTTCCGCAAGAGATTAAAAAAATTTTAGAAAAACTTAACCAAGCTGGATTTGAAGCTTACGCAGTCGGCGGATGCGTTAGAGATTTTTTGCTGAAGAAAAAGCCAAACGATTGGGACATTACCACTCAAGCCAAGCCAGCAGAGATCCAAAAAATATTTCCCAATAGCTTTTATGAAAATAAATTCGGAACAGTTACTGTTAAAACTAAAAGTAAAGAAAAGAGTTTAAAAGAAATCGAAATAACTACTTTTCGGACTGAAAAAAACTATTCTGACAAACGACATCCGCAAAATATCTGTTTCGCCCTAACCTGCAAAGATGACCTTTCGCGCCGTGATTTTACTATCAACGCCTTGGCTGCTGACCACGAAGGGAAGATCATTGACCTTTTTAATGGACAAAAAGATTTACAGAATAAAATTATCCGAGCAGTCGGCGAACCGCCCAAGCGCTTTAATGAAGACGCTTTGCGGATGATAAGGGCTGTCCGTTTAGCTACTGAATTAGATTTTAAAATAGAACCGAAAACAATTGGCGCGATTAAAAAAAATTCCAGCTGGCTGCAGGCAATTGCTAAAGAGAGAATCAGAGATGAGCTTATTAGAATAATTATGAGCCGCCAGCCAGAGAAAGGCATTGAGCTTTTAAGAGAGAGCGGTTTGCTTAAATATATTATTCCGGAATTAGAAGAAGGATTCGGAGTTGGCCAAAATCGTCATCATATTTATACTATCTATCAGCATTCTATTCTTTCTTTAAAGTTTGCCGCGCAAAGAAAATACAGCCTAGAAATAAGGTTGGCTGCCTTGTTTCATGATATTGCTAAGCCACAAACCAAGGAAGGGGAGGGGGAAGACTCTACTTTCTACAACCATGACCAGATCGGCGCTAAAGTTGTAATCACTATTTTACAGAGGTTAAAATTCCCTAAAAAAATTATTGAAAAAGTTTCTTTGCTAGTGCGCCATCATATGTTTGTCTATAACGTAGACGAAGTTACTGAAGCTGGCGTTAGGCGATTATTAAGAAGAGTCGGCAAAGAGAATATAGGTGATTTAATTAAACTGAGAATTTGCGACAGATTAGGCAGCGGTGTTCCGAAGGCTATCCCTTATAAGCTAAGGCATTTGCAATACGTTATTGAAAAAGTTTCCCAAGACCCTATCTCTGTTAAGATGCTTAAAATCGACGGACACAAATTAATGGATATTTTAAAAATCAGCCCCGGACCGAAAGTCGGGCTTCTTTTAGAGTCTCTCTTGGCTGAGGTATTAGAAAATCCTGAGCTAAACAAACAAACAGCCCTGAGTAAAAGAGCTAAGGAGTTAAATAAAATTTCTGAGAAAGAGCTTAAAGAAAAAATTAAAAAAGTTAAAGAAAAGAAAGAAGAGATAGATACTGAAATTAAAGGAAAATATTGGGTTAAATAATTTTTTCCGGGGCGTAGCTTAGCGGCTTAAAGCGCTGGCTTCGGGAGTCAGAGACCGCCGGTTCAAATCCGGCCGCCCCGAAAGACATTAAAAAAACAGCTATTTATGCCAGCTGTTTTTTATTGATTATTAGATTAATTCGTGCTAAAATTATCTTGGTCGTATTATTAAATAATCAGGAGATTTTAAAATGTTATCTCAAATTCCTATTAACCTAAACAAAATTAGCAAGAAAAATATAGATAAGGAAATTTTGCGAGCAGCAATTATTGCTGAACTAGATGCAGTTAATTTATATGAACAAATGGCTGCAATGACTCAAAAAACATCCTTGCGAAAAATTCTTTTAGACGTCGCCAAAGAAGAAAAAACACACGTTGGTGAATTTCAGCATTTGCTTTTAGAAGAAGATGCCGAGCAAGTTAAAGAGCTAGAAGAAGGCAAGAAAGAAGTTAAAGAAGAATTAAAAAAATAATGGCTGAGGGCTCATAGTACAATGGTAATACACCGCATTCGCATTGCGGCAATGTGAGTTCGATTCTCACTGAGTCCACTGAAAGCAAATTAACATGAAAGTAATTATTTTAGCTGGAGGCAAAGCCACTCGCATGCCTAATTCAGCTAAAGACAAACCTAAGCTGTTAGTCGAAGTTTCTGGCAAGCCAATTATTGAACACCGCCTAGAATGGCTTAAGAAATACGGATTGGAAGATATCCGTTTTAGTTTAGGGCACTTTAGTGAAAAAATAATTGGCTATCTTAAAGGACGCTATGAATATGTTATTGAGAAAGAGCCGCTTGGAACTGGCGGAGCTATTAAATTTGCCTGCCAAGATCTCAAAGATGATTTCATCGTTATTAACGGAGATGAAATAACAAACATCGACCTAGCTGAATTTATCCGTTTTCACCAAGAGCATCATTTTGCTAATAGCTTAGTCGGCCTTCATTTAGACGATGCCCGCGGGTGGGGACTAATTAAAAATAAAGGAATGCAAGTATTATCTTTTGAAGAAAAACCTAGCCTTAAACAGCCAGGGCTGATTAATGCTGGCACCTACATTCTTTCGCCAAAATCATTTCAGCCAATTAAAAAGAAATCTTTTTCCGTTGAGTATGATGTTTTTCCTCATTTAGTCAAAGACAGTCAGCTGGCAGTTTTTATCCATCAAGGCAAATGGTTTGGCATTAATACCGAGGAGGATATCAAAGGAGCTAATAATTTTATTAAAAACTTAAAACAGAGTTAATAAAAACGGCTAAGCAATTTTAGTTTCTTATCCGCTCTTTATTCCACCTGAAGATAAAATCCATATGGACTATTTTAAAGAATCGCTGAAAATGCACAAAAACAAAAAAGGAAAATTAGAAATTAAATCTAAATTTCCTCTTAATAATAAAAAAGATTTAAGCATTGCCTATACTCCGGGAGTTGCCCGGCCTTGTCAAGAAATCGCCAAGGATCCTAACAAAGCCTATCAATATACAATTAAAGGAAATAGTGTTGCTGTTGTTACTAACGGCACAGCTGTTTTAGGATTAGGTAATATCGGCGCTCAGGCAGCTTTACCAGTCATGGAAGGCAAGTGCCTTCTTTTCAAAAAATTTGCTGATATTGACGCCTACCCTATTTGCTTAGAGACAACCGATCAGCAAGAATTTGTTAAGATAGTCAAAGCGCTATCACCTGGATTTGCAGGGATTAACTTAGAAGATATTAAAGCGCCGGATTGTTTCGCTATTGAAAAACAGCTAAAAGAAGAGCTAGCTATTCCGGTATTTCATGATGACCAGCACGGCACTGCCATTGTCATTTTAGCTGCCTTGATTAATGCCTTAAAAATAACTAACAAAAAAATTGACCAGGCAAAAATAGTTATCAGCGGCGCTGGAGCAGCTGGCATCGCAACTGCCAAGCTTCTTTTATTTTATGGCGCTCAAAATATTATCTTAACAGACAGCCAGGGAATTATTCACGAAGGCCGAAATAATTTAAACCAAACTAAAGAAGAAATGGCCAAATTGACAAATAAGGGAAAAATAAAAGGAGGATTGAAAGAGGCTCTTGAAAATAGCGATGTTTTTATCGGCGTTTCTGCTCCAGGAATATTTAAAAAAGAATGGATCAAACAAATGAATCTTAATCCGATTATTTTTGCCATGGCTAATCCTATTCCAGAAATTATGCCTGACCAAGCTAAGAAAGCCGGAGCTAAAATAGTTGCTACCGGCAGGAGTGATTTTGCTAATCAGATTAATAATGTCCTTGCTTTTCCAGGAATTTTTAGAGGATTGCTGGATGCTAAATCAAAAAAAGTTAGTGAGCAAATGAAAATAGAAGCAGCTAAAACTTTAGCTTCTTTAGTTGCTCGCCCGCGGCCTGACAAAATTATTCCTTCTATCTTCGAAAAGAAGATAGCGCAAAAAGTAGCGCAAAGCATCAAAAAAATATCATGAAAAAAACAAAATCTACAATCCACCAGCTAATTATTATTGGCGCTGGGCCAGCCGGCCTTTCGGCTGGCATTTACGCAGAGAGGTACCGTACTGAATTTATTATCCTTGGGCAGATAAAAGGCGGCACTGTTCATGAAGGACATCTTATTGATAATTATCTCGGCTTTCGCTCAATAACCGGGCCCGAACTAGCAAATAAGTTTTGCAAACACATTGATAATCAAATATTAGCTGAGCAGGCTAATTCACTCTGTCAAGAAGAAACTGAAGAAGGCAAAATTTTTATTATCAAAACTGATCAGCATGAGTATCAAGCTAGAACAGTTATTCTAGCTATGGGAATGAAGATGAGAAAATTGGGAATTTTAAACGAAGAAAAATTTTTAAATAAAGGCATTTCCTATTATGCTCCACCGGAAATAGATGCCTATCAAGATAAGAGAGTAGCTATAGTCGGCGGCGGAGACAGTGCTTTGAGCACTGCCTTAAAGGCGGCCCAATATGCTCAAAAAGTATATTTAATCCACCGGCGAGATGAATTTCGCGGAGCGCCTTCCTTAGTTCAAAAAGCTCAAGAGCAGCAAAATATTGAACTTTGCTTAAGCCGCCAAGTCGGCGAAGTCCAAGGCAAAGAGAAAATAGAAAAAATAATTTTGGACGACAAACGCGAACTAGAAATAGATCAGCTTTTTCTCCAGGTAGGCGGCGTCCCCAATGTCTATTTATGCCAAAATTTAGGCATTACCGTAGAAAATAATTTTATCCAAGTAGATAAAAATCAAGCAACTAATGTTGAGGGAGTTTTTGCTGCTGGCGATATTACCAACAATCCCCTTAAACAAATTATTACCGCAGCTGCCGAAGGAGCTGTTGCGGCAACCACTGCTTACAAGTATTTAAAGTTGACAGAGAATGTTAATTCGTGATAAAATTTTTTTAGTCGAAAGTAACTCAGAAAAGTCCGCTATTCAGCGGATTTTTAAAAAATAAAATAATCACAACTAAAATGATAGAACAAAAATTATTCATATCAGCCATTGAACAGATATGTGAAGAAAAAGGTATTACCAGAGAAAAAGTCTTAGAGACTATTGAGATGGCTTTAGCCGCCGCCTACAAAAAAGAATATGACCGCAAGGGGCAGAATATTAAAGTAAACTTTAATATTGAGACTGGCGACATCGAAGCCTTCCAAGTAAAGCTGGTTGTTGATGAATCAATGCTAAAAGCAGAAGAAGATGGAGGAGAAGATGCTGAGCCGTCATTTTCTAAAGAAGTTGAAGAAGAAGAGAAAAAAGTAAGATTCAACCCAGAAAGACATTTAATGGCAGAAGAAGTCAAAGACCTTTCTCCAAAAGAAAAGGCTATTTTTGATAACAAAAAGCTAACCGAAGCCAAGAAAAAAGAAATTCAGCCGGGAAGTGAAATTCTATTTCCCCTAGAAATATCTTCTGATTTCGGCCGAATTGCCGCACAAACCGCCAAGCAAGTTATCATTCAAAGAGTCAGAGAAGCTGAAAGAGAAGCCGTTTATGAAGATTTCAAAGAGAAGGAAGGGCAGGTTATTAGCGGCGTTATCCAAAGAATGGAGTCGGGAAAAATCTTTATTGATTTGGGTAAAGTTACGGGGATTCTTTTCCCGGAGGAACAAGTTCCACAAGAAAATTACCGTATTGGCCAAAGGATGAAAATGTATATCAGCGAAGTGCAGAAAGACAGTCGCGGAGCAACAATTCATCTTTCGCGAGCTCATCCTAAAATAGTTAGCCAGCTTTTCGCCTTGGAAGTACCGGAAATTTCAGCTGGCACTGTTGAGATAAAATCAATCGCCCGCGAAGCTGGTTCACGTTCTAAAATAGCTGTTAGCTCTACAGAAGAAAAAGTTGATCCAATTGGTTCCATGATTGGTCAAAGAGGTACTCGCGTCCAAACGGTTATCAATGAACTGAACGGAGAAAAAATTGACATTGTTCAATGGAATGAAGATCCAGTAAAATATGTCAAGCAGTCTCTTTCTCCGGCCAAGATTATTGACGTTGAAATAAACAAAGAAAAAAATCAGGCCAGAGTTATTGTTCCAGAAGATCAGCTTTCTTTAACTATCGGCATCCAAGGACAAAATGTCAGATTAGCTGCTAGATTGACTGGTTGGAAAATTGATGTGATCAGCCAAGAAAAATACGCCGAAGAGAGAAAAGGAGGAAAAAGAAAAATTATCAAGACAAAGAAAGCACAAAAAGCTGATAGTCAGAAAGAAGAAAAGAAAAGCAAAGTTAAAAAAATTAAAAAAGCTAAAAAAGAAGGCGAAGCTGATTCTCAACAGAAGACTGAAGAAAAGAAAAGCTAAATTGACAGAGAGCGTCTTTTTGTTATGATTATTAAATAACTAACTCATTACAAATTACAGATTTATTTTATGAAATTTGCAATGCAAACAATCTATGGAAATATCAATTATCTTTATCGGAATTATCTCCGGATCTTTGATTTTGGGAGTTATTGCCGGATATTACACCAGGCAAACTATCGCCAAAAAACAAGCCGGAACAATTGAATCTAAATTAAATAAATTAATTAGCCAAGCTAAAGAGCAAGCTAAAGAAACATTATTCCAAGCAACAGAAAAAGCAAATAAAACATTAGAAGAAGTTAAAAAATATGAGAGAGAGCAGCAAAAGCAACTAACCATTAAAGAGAAAAGGCTTTTGCAAAAAGAACAAAATATTGACAGGCAAAGCGAACAGATAGAGAAAGAACAATCTGATTTAAAGCATAAAATTCATCACCTTAAAAAAATTAAAGAAGAACTAACTAATCTTCAGAATGAAGAAATAGAAAAGCTGGAGAAAATTTCTAATTTTTCTCAGCAACAAGCTAAAGAAGAAATCTTAGCCATTGCGGAAAAAGAAAATCAGCAGATCTTAATCGAACGTCTTAATCATTTAGAAAAAGAAAATCAAGAAGAGTTAAATAAAAAAGCGCAAAAAATTATTGCCTTAGCTATGCAGCGGTATTCTGCTTCGCAAGCTAGCGAAATTACAACGACCGCCGTAAACTTGCCTAACGATGACTTAAAAGGCAGAATTATTGGCAAAGAAGGAAGGAACATTAAAACTTTAGAAAAATTAACTGGCGTAGAAATTTTAGTTGATGATACTCCAGGAGCTATTGTTATTTCCGGCTTTGATCCTATTCGTCGGCAAATAGCTAAGGTTGCTTTAGAAAAATTACTTCTTGACGGAAGAATCCAACCAGCCAGGATTGAAGAATCCGTTGAAAAAGCGAAAGAGGAAATAAATGAGAAAGCTCAGGAAGCTGGAGAAGCAGCTATCTATGATGTAGGCTTAGTTGGTTTTGATTCGCAATTAGTTAAAATATTAGGGAGACTTCGCTTTCGGACCAGCTACGGACAGAATGTTCTTTTACATTCACTAGAAGTAGCTCATTTAGCTGGTATGATTGCTAGCGAGCTGGGAGCTGACGTCGAAATATCCAAGACAGCTGGCCTTTTCCATGATATTGGCAAGGCAGTCGATCACGAGATTCAAGGTTCGCATGTTGAAATAGGCAGAAAAATTCTTAGCAAGTTTAATATTGACAAAAAAGTTATTGAAGCCATGCAGGCCCATCATGAAGAGTATCCTTTTGAAAGCCTTGAATCAATTATTGTCCAAGTAGCTGATAGTATTTCCGGCTCACGTCCTGGAGCTAGAAAAGATACTGTTGAAGCTTACTTAAAAAGATTAGAAGCTTTGGAAAAATTAGCTAATTCATTTGAAGGAGTAGAAAAATCTTACGCTATTCAAGCTGGTCGAGAAATAAGAGTCTTTGTTCATCCAGAAGAAATTAATGATTTGCAATCGCATAAATTAGCTAAAGCAATTGCGCAAGAAATTCATCAAGAATTGAAATATCCTGGTGAAATTAAAGTGAATGTCATTCGAGAAACAAGGGTTATTGAATACGCTCGCTAAATTTTAGCTATAATCTTATGAAAATAATATTTTTTGGTGATATTGTCGGTCGGCCAGGCAGGGAAGCTCTTAAAAAAATTCTGCCAGCTTGGCGGAAAAAATACCAGCCAGATTTAATTATTGCTAACGGGGAAAATGCTGCTCACGGAAAAGGGATTACGCAAAAAAGTTTACAGGAAATTCTAGATGCTGGTATTGACTTAGTTACTTTAGGCGATCATACTTGGGATCAATCAGGAACAGCCGATCTTTTAAATAATAATCAGCTGCCCTTAATTCGCCCGGCCAATTTTCCGCCTAACTCAGCTGGTCAAGGCTATCGTTTTCTTGAAATTAAAAATAAGAAAGTTCTTGTTATTAATTTAATCGGCCAAGTCTTCATGAAAGATAATTATGATAGTCCTTTTTGGCAGATTAATCAGATTTTAGAAAAAGAAAAAGCTGATATTATTATTGTTGATTTTCATGCAGAAACTACAGCCGAAAAAATTTGCTTAGGCTGGCACTTAGACGGAAAGGTAACAGCTGTCCTAGGAACTCACACTCACATCTCAACAGCTGACGCCCGCTTATTAAATAAGAAAACTGCCTATATTACTGACGTTGGCATGGTTGGTGTTAGAGATTCTAGCTTGGGGATGAATAAAGAAATAGCCATTGAAAGAGCTTTAACTCAGATGCAGCAAAAATTAGAAATAGCTGAAGGGCCAGTTCAGGTAAATGCAGTTTACTTGGAAACAGATAGACAAGATAAAGCAAAAAAGATAAAATTAATTCAAGAAGTTGTCGTTTATTAAATAAAGAATTGCTAAAATATTATATGATGGAGGAACCATCAAAGGTCGAAAATATTAAATTATGAACAACATCAATAAACAATGAACAATTAGTTGTTCTCTGTTTACTGTTCTTGTTCATCGGTATTATGGCTAAAGTAATGACTAAAGAAGAATTAGTTGAGGCAGTCGCTAAAGTTTGCGATTCTAAAAAACAAGCAGCTGATGCGATCAATGCCTTTCTGGACAGTTTGACAAAGGCTTTAACCAAAGGTGAAAAAATAACCCTGACTGGCTTCGGTACTTTTAGTGTTTCTAAAAGAGCTGCCCGCCAAGGCGTTAATCCAAGAACTGGAGAAAAAATTAAAATTGCCGCTTGTAAAGTACCAAAGTTTAAAGCTGGCAAATCTCTTAAAGAAGCCGTTAGATAAAGTTGTTCTCTTCCGGAAGAATAATAAAATCCCGATGTTAATTTCGGGATTTTATTTTTGAGCGGGTAGGGGGAGTCGGACCCCCGTCATTTGGTTGGAAACCAAAGATAATAACCACTATACGATACCCGCCAACAGCATTAAGCTTTCGGGGTGCCCGGGCTCGAACCGGGAGTCGCTCGCTCCCAAAGCGAGAATGTTAGCCATTACACCACACCCCGTATTTTTAATATTCTAATTGATAAAAAAGATTTAGTCAATTTTGTTTTTCTTCCACAATTGCCATTAGCTTTTTTTTCTCTTTTTTATTATAATGATATAAAGTTCATAATTTACAGAAATTATATCTTTATATAAGTCTGATATAATTTCTTTTTATCATATGTCTACAAATTCATTTTTTCGCGATAATAAAAAACCTAATCCTTTAAATATTGTTGCCCAATGCCGTTATTACAGTACTCCTTTTTTGCAATGTCCGGCTTTTTTAGTTGTTCTAACTGGCATCTTAAATATAGCAACAATGGTTGGCACCTATTTTGTTGCCATGAAATATACCAGCCCGGAAATTGTAGCCTTAATTGTTATTTTTATTTCAGCCATTTTTACAATCATCAGTTTTCTGATTATTAAAAGTTTTGAAAAATTAGCTGAAAGCAACCGCCTCAAATCTGAATTCGTTAGCATTGCTTCTCATCAATTACGTACTCCTTTAACCGGTATAAAGTGGGCCATCAATCTAATGATGAGCGAAGACGTCGAGAGACTAGATGAAGAAAAGTCTGACCGGCTCAAAACAATTAAAGAGAGCAACCAAAGGATGATCGATTTAGTAAACGACTTATTAAATATTTCCCGCATCGAGCAGGGCAGGTTAGGCCTTAAGCCGGAAGAAATTGATTTAAAAGAAATAACCAAGGAATTAGAAAAAGAATATATAATAGTTGCTAAATCTAAAAATTTAACTTTATCTTTTCAAATAGAAAAAGATTTGCCTAAAATTAAAGCTGACAAGCAGGGAATCCAATTGGTTATGCATAACCTTATTGATAATGCCATTAGGTATAGCCCCCAGAATGGCAAAGTCGATATAAGGATGTTTTCCAAGAATTCATCTGTCCGCTGCGAAGTGGAAGACAATGGCGTTGGCATTCCGAAAGATGACCAAAAAAGAATTTTCCAAAAGTTCTTTCGCAGCCGCAATGTTTTAAAATATCAAACCGAAGGAACTGGCCTTGGCTTATTTATCGCCAAAGCTATTGTTGATTCTTCTAAGGGAAAGATAGGCTTCCAAAGCAAGGAGAATAAAGGATCAACCTTCTGGGTAGAATTACCAATTAAAAAATAACTTTATTTGCTTCTTGGTTTTTTAGCCGCCAGGCACTAAAAAGCTGGGAGCTGAAAGTTTAAAAAATAATAATATGCAAACAATACTATTTATTGAAGATGAGCCAACTTTACAAAAAATGATTGGCCGCTATTTAGAGCAAAAAGGCTACAACGCCGTAAGCGCTTTAAATGGCGAAATTGGCTTAAAGCTTACTAAAAAAATTAAGCCCGATTTAATTCTCCTTGATCTTATTCTGCCCAAGAAAGATGGTTTTGAGGTTTTGCAAGAGATCAAGAAAGATGAAGAGCTTAAAAATATCCCCATTATTGTTTTGACTAACTTAGAAGGAAGCGAAGAAGTAGAAAAAGCGCTTTCCTTAGGAGCAACTACTTATTTAGTCAAAGCTAATTATGATTTAGACGAAGTTGTTAAGAAAATAAAAGAAGTCTTAAATCAATAAAATCCAATTCTTCTAAATGAGAATAGAAGATTCACAATTAAAGGCTTTTATCCTAGATGCTGGTTTAGTTAATAAGAAAGACTTAAAAAAAGCGGAGAAAAAAGCAAAACTAGAAAAAATAACTCTAGCACAATTTTTAGTTAAAGAAGAATTTATCAGCCACGAAGAACTGGCTAAACTACAAGCATATATTCTAGGTATTCCTTTTGTTGATTTAGAAAAAGAAAAAATACCTGAAGAGATTCTGCGGATTATTCCCGAGCCAATTGCCCGAGAGCATAATATTATCGCTTTCCGCAAAAAAGACAATGATTTAGAAGTAGCCATGGTAGACCCGCGGGATCTGCAGACTATTGAATTCATCAAAAAGAAATCCGGCTTTAAGATTAAGCCTCGCCTGACTACTCCAAGCAGTATAAAGAAAGCTTTAGAGCAATACCAAAAAAGCCTAGAAGCTGAATTTGGAGAACTAATCAAAGAAGAAGGAGCTAAAGTAGTTTCTTCGCCTGAAGAAAAAAAAGAAGTTGGCAACAAAGAAGAATTAAAGAAAACAGCCGAACAAGTTCCGATCATCAAAATTGTTGATACTCTTTTAAGGCACGCTATTACCCAGCGCGCTTCTGATATTCATATTGAGCCTTCGGAAAAAGAAATAATCGTCCGTTATCGCATTGACGGCATTCTCCATGATGCCATGATTCTACCGCAAAAGCTCCATGACGGCATTATTGCCCGAATTAAAGTACTAAGTAATTTAAAACTAGACGAACACCGCCTTCCGCAAGATGGACGCTTTAAAATTGAGACCGAAGATACCAAATGCTCTTTTCGAGTTTCAATTATCCCTGTTTATAACGGCGAGAAAGCCGTTCTCCGCCTCTTGCCTGAGATGAGTAAAGAATTAACTTTGGAAAAATTAGGCCTCTGGGAAGATGCTTTAGAAATAGTCCATCATAATATTAAAAAACCAAATGGCATTGTTTTAGTGACTGGGCCAACTGGCTGCGGCAAGACGACCACCCTCTACACTGTTATTGACATCCTTAATCAGCCAGATATAAATATATCGACGATTGAAGATCCAATTGAATATCCAATGCCAAGAGTCAATCAGACGCAAGTTAAGCCAAGTATTGGCTTGACTTTTGCAAATGGCCTGCGCTCTCTAGTTCGCCAAGACCCAGATGTTATTCTAGTTGGCGAGATCAGAGACAAAGAGACAGCCGGCTTGGCTATTAACGCTGCCTTAACCGGTCATTTAGTTTTTTCAACTATTCATACCAACAGCGCTGCCGGAAGCTTTCCACGATTAATTGATATGGGAGCTGAACCATTTTTAATTTCTTCTACCAGTAATGTTATCATTGCTCAAAGATTAGTCCGTCATCTTTGTTCGGACTGCAAAGAAAAATATAATCTTAGCCAAGATGAGGTAAAAAGTTTAAATAAAGAAATAGACACTAAAAAAATACTTAATCTTTTAAAAGAAAAGAAAGTTATTGAAAAGGCAAAAAATTGGACAGATATTGAATTCTTCCGTCCCGGCAAATCAGAAGAATGTCCAGATGGATATAAAGGTAGAGTTGGCATTTTTGAAGTACTGCAAGTAACTGACACTATCAAAGATTTAATTAACAAAGAATCATCATCTGACCAAATTCAAGAACAGGCAGTAAAAGAAGGCATGATTACTATGTTAGAAGATGGTTTCATTAAGGCAGCCCAAGGGATCACCAGTATTGAAGAAGTTCTTCGGGTAACCGAAGAATAAAAATATGCCATCATATATTTACACTGCTAAAAATAAAATAGGAGAGACCAAGACCGGGAGTAAAGAAGCAAACGGCAAATACGAACTAGCTTCCTTATTAAGAACCCAGGGCTTAACTTTGATTTCTGCCGAGACAATAGATGAAGGCAGCCAAGGAAATATTTTTAAAAGATTAGTTCAAAGATTCAGCAAAGTTTCTTTGACGGAAAAGATGATTTTTAGCCGTCATCTTTCGGTAATGATTAAAGCAGGTCTTCCCCTAACTTCAGCTTTGACAGTTCTGGCTGACCAAACTGATAATCCGAAATTCAAAAAGATAATTTTAAATATGGAAAAGAATCTTCGCGAAGGAGTTTCTTTCAGTAATTGCTTAGCTAAGTATCCAAGTGTTTTTAGTCCTTTGTATATTAGCATGGTTAAAGTCGGCGAAGCTGGCGGTAAATTTAGTGATGTTCTTAAAATTCTCGCTAATCAAATGGACAAAGATCATCGGCTAATTAGCCGAGTCAGAGGAGCAATGATGTATCCAGCAGTTATTGTTTTAGCGATGATTGGCATTGGTATTATGATGATGATTATGGTTGTTCCTAAACTTACCCAGACTTTTACCGAAATAAATATTGAATTGCCGGCAACAACCAAGATAATTATTGCTATCAGCAATTTTTCGAAAGACCATTGGCTAATTGGCTTAATTTCTTTGGTCTTATTCCTTTTTCTTTTAAAAATAGGCTTAAAGAATAAAAAAATAAAAAGAATTTTCCACTCTGCATATTTGCATCTGCCAATTATTGCTAAGCTAACTAGAAAAATTAACTCGGCGCGTTTTGCCAGAACAACCGCTTCCTTGATTGAAAGCGGTGTTGGTATGGTCAAAACGCTCGAAATTGCCGCTGGCACCTTAGGAAATGTCTATTTTAGAGAAGCTCTTCTTGATTCTGCCAAATCAGTTGAGAAAGGCAAAGACTTAAGCAATTCTTTAAGTCATTATCAAGATCTCTATAGCCCGATGGTTATTCAAATGATTAAAGTTGGTGAAAAAACTGGTAATCTTTCTGAAATATTAGAAAATTTAGCTGACTTTTACGAAGAAGAAGTAGATAACACAACTAAAAATCTTTCTTCCATAATTGAGCCTGTTGTCATGGTTGTTATTGGTGTAGCTGTCGGCTTTTTTGCTATATCAATGATTCAGCCAATGTACTCAATGATGGGAGGAATATAGTTTGATGGGCAAGAAAAAATTACATTATCAGCAACGGCTCCCAAGAGGATTCACTGTTATTGATGTGCTTGTTGGCACAGCCCTGCTAGTTATTGTAGCACTTGGAATTTCTGGAGGATTTCAAGTGCTTTTTAAAGTTTTATCACAGTCGCAGAACAAGAATATTGCTTTAGGATTAGCTAATGAACAAATTGAAATCATTAGAAATTTAGAATATCAAAACATCGGAACAATCGGCGGCGTTCCTTCAGGAAGCCTTCTGCAAAACAAAACTGAAGAAATCAGAGGCAGAATCTATAGTATTTCTACTGATATTATCTACATTGATGATCCTTGCGACCAGACTGTATCAACTACGCCCAGCGATAACTTTCCGGCTGACTATAAAAAAGCCCGAGTAGAAGTAAGCTGGCAAGATCATAATTTGCCTAAATCAATAGTTGAGATAGCTAATTTCAGCCCGCCTAATTTAGAATCAGAAGTTGGCGGAGGGACCCTCTCTCTTTACGTTAAAGATAGCCAATCATATCAAGCAATTCCTCATGCTGAAGTTAGAATAATTAACAGTCAAGTCGAACCTAATGTTAATATCATTACTAACACAGATGACAACGGCTGGCTTTCCCGCCCAGGACTAGCCTCCTCAACTGATTATCAAATTATTGTCAGTCAAACTAATTACGATACTCACCAAACTTACGAAGATTCTCCTAGTTTAGATCCTGAACCAGAATATTCCCACGCTAAAATTATTGACGGACATAAAACTACCCGCTATTTTGCTATTTCTAAAACAAGCGATATTAAAGTTTACACTATCGACGACCAAAGTCAGCCTCTGGCTAATATACTTTTTAATGCGGCCGGCGGCAGAAAAATAGGGGTTGACCCAAGCAGCGGCTCCAATGTTTATTCCTATCAAGATAATTCTTTAGCAACTGACCTTAATGGAGAAAAACAGATTAATGATGTTAGTCCAGGAGAATACTATTTTGAAATTACTGATCCTGATTATGCTGTTTTAACGCCTAATTTAGAAAAACCGCTAATTCTAGAATCAGATTCTCAGCAAATAATTAATTTAACATTAGCTCCCATAGATGAGCCTTATCTAAGAGTGTTGGTTAAGAACGCTTCGACAACTGACGCAGTTGCTGGAGCAATTGTTCATCTTCACAATCAAGATTATGATAAATCTGTTCAAAGCAACGAAGACGGTTTAGCTATTTTCCCTTTTGATGCAACTGCTTTAGCTAACGGAGATTACACTCTCGAAGTTTCTAAAAACGAATACCAAAACTACAGCGCTCCGCAAACTATTAATAACTTTACGAAAAAAGCTGTAGATTTAATTCCTTCAGGATAATGCTAATCAAAGACAATAAAAATGGATTTACTCTTATTGAAACAATTTTATTTATTGTTATTTTTACTTTGGCCTTAGGAGCTATCAGTTCTTTCGCTATTTATGCCTACCGGGCTAAAGATTTTTCTTGGGCTAAGGCAGTTGCTATTGATAATGCCCAAAAGGGCATAGAAAAAATATCTAAAGAAATAAGGGAAGCTATTCAGTCAGACAGCGGAACTTACCTCTTGGAAAGCGCTGATAATTTTGAAATTATTTTCTATAGCGACATTGACAAAGACGATTATGTAGAAAGAGTCCGTTATTTTCTGCAAGACGAAACATTAAAAAAAGGCGTTATTAAACCCGCTGGAGATCCCATTAATTATTCTGGCACAGAAGATATAAAAAACGTTTCTCATTACGTTAAAAATGCAACTAGCACCCCCTTGTTCTATTTCTATAACAAAAATTATTCAGGCAAGCCAAGCGATCTGCCATTGACTACGCCGATTGCCAATGAAAGTATAGATGAAGTTACTTTAGTCGGCATTCAAATAGAAATAGATGTTAATCCGCAACGCTCTCCGGAAATCTTAACTATTAGATCAAAAACCCAACTAAGAAACACTAAGCAGAATTATTAATTATGGCTATTTACAAAGAAAAAGGCGCTATCACAACTTTAGTTTTAGTCTTTTCGGCAATTTTTTTGATAATTCTAACCGGATTTTTTGGCTATATCTTAATTCAGTATAAAAATATTCGGCACTTATCCGCAAAAGAGCAAGCTTTTCATATCGCTGAATCAGGATTAGAATATTACAAGTGGTATCTCGCTCACGCCCTTGAAGGAATGAGCGAATTAGAGCAGGCTCAATTCTGGAAAGACGGGCTTACGATTGGCTACCCCGATCCTTATATAGGAGAATTTAAAGACCAATATGGCACAGTTATCGGGCATTACCAGATAGAAATTACACCGCCTTTGCCTGGAGGAAACTCTGTTACCATTAAATCAACTGGCTGGACTGATCAATATCCCTTAACAAAAAGAACTGTTCAAACAAGAAGAAGAAAACCCTCTTGGGGGGAATATGCTATTTTAGTCAACCATCGAGCAAACTTGCCTGAAGGCATGGTTATTAAAGGGAAAGCTCATTCTAATGAAGACTTGCGGGTAGACGGCCTTATTTACAACATAGCCACTGCTTCTGATGCAACCCATCCTGATCCAAACACCGGAGCAGAAATAGAGCCAGGAGTTTGGACGACCAAAGATCCCAACCAGGTTTTTCTTGGAGGCCGGGAAGACGATGTTCCGATTATTGATTTCAATGCTCTTTTGGGAAAAATGGATATTATGAAAGATATAACTTTCGGTACTGACTATTATCTTTCTTCTCCAGAAAAACACTGTTGGCCATTTTCTTGGTTTTGCCTTTTAGAGCTTTGGGATCCGGCTGGATATATTGTTGAGTTAAAAGAAACTCCGGCACAAATAGATATTTACAAAACAACCAGTATCAGTCTTCTTGGTCTTTATTTACTCACTTTTAGCGATTCAGAATTTGTTGGCAGCTACAGCTGGCCGACAGACCGTTTGCTTTTTTCTGAAGCAACAGTCTGGGTCAAGGGGGAAGTCGGCGACAAGCAAATTACTATTGGGGCAGCTAACTTGTCCGGTGCAGATTTGCCTGGGGCAAACAATTCAGCTGACATTATTATTTTAGACGATATTATTTACAAACATCCCCAGTCAACCGTTGGCTTAATTGCTGAAGATAGTATTATGATTGATAAATATGCCGGCGATCCTGATTTAGAGATTAACGCTGCCTTAGCAGCTAAAGATGGGCAAGTAGGCAGAGAAGATTTCGGCAATGAATTAGGAAAACTAACAATTAACGGATCAATTGCTGGAAATTATTTAGGCGTTTTCGGCGGAGATTATTGCTTTTTCGTCTGGTGCTGGGTAGCCGGTTTCGATGAAGTAAATCTTAATTACGACAATAATCTTTTTTACAACCCGCCGCCATATTTTCCAACCAAAGAAGATTATCAGACTGACATGTGGGAAGAAATTAATTAATAAAAAAATGGATATTTTATCATCATTAAATGACAGACAGCGCCAGGCGGTCACTTCTATCAAGGGGCCGATTTTAGTTATCTCTGGGCCAGGTTCAGGCAAAACAAGATGTTTGACTCATCGGGTAGCTTATCTAATTCAGCAAAATATTGCTCCAGAAAATATTTTAGCAGTTACTTTTACCAACAAAGCTGCCCAAGAAATGAGGGAAAGAATCTATAAATTGATGAGAGGAAGCGAATATCAGGCAAAAACCTTTCCCGACATTGGAACTTTTCACGCTATCTGCCTACAGATTCTCAGGAAAGAAATTGACAAAATCGGCTATAATAGAAATTTTCTTATTTACAATGACCATGACCAGCTTTCTCTTATTAAGCAAATTTTAAGAGATTTACAGATCAGCCCGGAACAATTTAGGCCGGCAACAGTCAAGGAAGTAATTTCCCGGGCCAAAGATGAACTAATTGACGCCCAGGAATACCAAGAAAGAGCTCAGGAATATTTTTTGCAAACTGTTGCTAGGATATATCAGCATTACCAAGATTCCCTAAAAAAGGTTAATGCTTTGGATTTTGACGATTTAATTATGCTGACTGTCCGCCTTTTCCAGAAAAACAAAGATGTCTTGGAAAAATACCAAGAAAAATGGCATTACATTTTAGTAGATGAATATCAAGATATTAATACTATTCAATATACCTTAACTAATCTTTTGTCTAAAAAACACCGAAATCTTTTTGTCATTGGCGATGATTCGCAAGCAGTTTATTCTTGGCGAGGAGCTGACTTTAGAAACATTCTTAACTTTGAAAAAGATTATGCTGACGCTAAGGTGATTCTTTTAGAAGAAAATTACCGCTCAACTAAAAATATCTTAGCGGCCAGCTATCAAATTATTTCGAAGAACAAAGAGCGCAAAGAGAAAAATCTTTGGACTAACAACCCTTCCGGCTCGCTAATCACTTTAATAGAAGCTTACGACCAGGAGCAGGAAGGGCAATTTCTTATTGAGGAAATACTAAATTTAGTCCGTCAGGGATTTAACTTAAAAGACTTTGCTATTTTTTACCGGACTAATGCCCAATCTAGAGCAGTTGAAGAAGCTTTTTTAAGGGCTAATCTGCCTTATAAGATTATTGGCACAGTAAAATTCTACGAAAGAAAAGAGATTAAGGACATTCTTTCTTATTTAAAATTTATTGCTTATCCGCAAGACGCTATCAGCTTGCAAAGAATTGCTAATGTGCCTCCGCGAAGATTAGGCAAAACAACGTTTGAAAGATATTTCAACGCGTTGATTAAAAATGAGAAAATTGATGTTCCACAAAATCAGCCTATTTATCAATTCCAGCAGTTAATTAACAATCTAAGAAAATCAAATCAAGAGATGAAACTGACAAAATTAATTAAAACAGTAATTAAAGAAACTCATTATCAAGAATATTTACGAGAGTTTTCTCAAGATAGGCAAGACGAAGAAAGAAGACAGGAAAATATTCAAGAGCTTTTTACAGTAGCTTCTAAATACGACAAATTGAAACCGGCTAGAGGATTAGAAAGCTTTTTGGAAGAAATATCTCTTCTTTCCAGCCAAGATGAAATAGAGACGCAGAAAGATTTAGTTAATTTAATGACTTTACATTGCGCAAAAGGCTTAGAATTTCCTGTCATTTTTATGGTTGGCTGCGAAGAAGGCATTTTTCCTCATTCTAAAAGTTTATTCAGCCCAGAACAAATGGAAGAAGAAAGACGCTTGTGCTATGTCGGCATTACTCGGGCCCAGCAAAAAGCCTATCTTTCTTTTGTCAAAAGAAGGCTTCTTTATGGACAAATTATGGTAAATCCTCCTTCCCGTTTCTTGCAGGATATTTCTGAAGATTTAATTGAATTTAAAGAATTTAATGGATATTAATGGATAAAAAACAAATCAAGAATTTATTCAAAGAGCATCACCTGAAACCAAATAAATATCTCGGGCAAAACTTTTTAATCAGCCAGAATACCTTAAATAAAATTATTAAAGCTGCTCACTTATCTCCTCAAGACACAGTTTTAGAAGTTGGGCCAGGATTAGGCGTTTTAACTGAATCAATCTCGCTTAAAGCTAAAAAAATTATTAGCATAGAAAAAGACAAGAATATGGTTAAAATGCTGCAGGAAATTTTAAAAAATCAACAAAATGTTAAAATTATTCAGGAAGATATTTTAAAAACAGAGATTAAAAAATTAAAAATTAAAAAATACAAGATTATTGCTAATATTCCTTATTACTTGACCTCTCCTTTTATCCGCAAATTTTTAGAATCGACAATGCCTCCCCAAGAAATGATTCTCCTGATGCAGAAAGAAGTTGCTAAAAGAATATGCGCTTTTCCTCCTAAAATGAGCCTGCTGGCTGTTTCTGTCCAACTTTATGCCCAGCCCAAGATTATTTCTGCTGTTTCTCGAAAGTCATTTTGGCCTCAGCCTAAAGTTGATTCAGCTATTATTAAAATAACTAACATTAAAAAGCCGCAAAATATTATCATCGAAGATTTCTTTAAAATAGTTAAGGCTGGATTTTCTCATCCGCGAAAGCAATTAATTAATAACTTAAGCAGCAATTTCATTGCTGAGCGCGAAGAAATCAAAAACATTTTAGATAAGCTCGAGATTAGCCAATCTGTCCGAGCAGAATCTCTTTCTCTCCAAAATTGGCAAGATATTTATTGTCAATTAAAATAAAAAACCCTGATTCATAGAATAAATCTACAAATCAGGGCTAATCTCGAATATATGTCCGCTTAGGGCCAATAACAACATACCAGCCATAATGGCCCTCTGATAATCTGCAGCTTCGAGCAATCTGCAGATTTATTTTTTCTTCGCCAATTTTCTTCCAGCCTCCATAATAATGGAGATACCGCCATCTCTCAACAAGCAGGAGATGTTTCTGGGGAGGAAAATTAAATTCGTTGATTTCTCCTGGCCTAACATTGTCAGGCGGGCCATCTTTTTTGCCCACTAACAATATTTTTTTGCCTTGACTTAATAGCCAAACCTTAGACACATACGGCCAAGATTGATTTTCAATATATCCCCGGGTTAATTCAGGATAAAAGCTATTCGGCGAATAACTAATTCCACCTAAAATAACTTTCTTAACCCGGGGGACCATTATTTGCATTGGCGGCTGACAAACGCAGCCAGCCAAAAACAAGAGGAGGAGTAATATTATTATTTTTTTCATAATATTACCTCCTATCTTAATAAGGCATGTCCAGGATAGAGAACCATCCTGAACTTAATTTTTCTGCTTGGATAAGGTTTTACCCGGGATAGTTTGATTACCTTATCCGCGTAAATCCTTCTGCCACCACTATGCCAGTGGCTGTCAAAAGGATCACCATCAACAGAAAATCTAATGGTATCAATTCTTACTAACCATCCCCTAAAATTTTTATAAAATACCAGCAAGGTATAATCGGCATCGTAGGGATTCAACATTAAAGGATAAGTGATTGCTGTTGATGCTATACGAGCCAGCGGTGGATTAATTGTAAACTGTTTTAAGGGACTCTTAACAAAAGCCATTCCTTCCTGATAAGGCCTCATTAAATCCTCTCTTCTGAACTTACCTGTAAAAAGATAGCAGTCTGCCCAAACTCCTGGGCTCCTGTTTATCGGCAACACAAGTCCTGGCTGAGGCGCCGGAATTACAGAAGAACTCCAAGCTGTTCTGTTTAAACCACCACCGATACTGACACAACCACTCATCAAAACCAACAGAATCAGAATCAAAACAATACTTGTTCTCATTTTTTCCTCCTTTTTAAGTTTTTAAATAACTCTTTATTAATAAAATAATACAATAGTTTAATATAAAAGTCAAGGATAAGCCCGTTTTTCCTTTCTTTAATTATTGTGGATAACTAAACAAATATTAATTTGAGTAAATTAAATAAATATTGTATAATATATTTTAATGAGCCTTTTAAAAAAATTTAAGAAAACTAATCTTATTGTCGCTTTCTTAATACTCTTAACAGGAATGTCTATTGGTGGATATTTAGTTTTAAAAAGCGAATTTGGCCAAGCTGATTTTTTGACAGAAATGGCTCAAGATATAGGGGATCAGAATATAGCTAATGATTCTGATTATGATGGATTGAAAGACTGGGAGGAAGATCTTTACGGAACCGATCCTTATAATTCAGATACTGATGACGATGGGTACTTAGACGGCGAAGAAGTTGCTTCCGGCTATGATCCTTTAAAAAAAGCTCCTAATGATAAAATCGTTAAAAATCAAAAAGATAGGCCAGAGTCAGGAAACTTAACCCAGATGCTAAATTATGTCTTAAGCGACCAGCTCAAGACAGGCCAAATTCCTTTTATTGAAAATTCCGACATTAATTACTTAAGCCAAAATGTCGAAGAGGCTATTGATGAAAAAGTTTTAGAAGCTTTAGAAAAATCATCTGCCAGCTTTATGTCTGAATTTATTCCGCCTTTTCAAAAAGAGAATTATAATTTTGAAATTGCTTCGGAAAATAACTTGGCAGCCATCCAAGAATACGCCGGCGAATCAAGCAAAAGAATCGGCCAGCTCGATTCTTGCCGAGACGCTATTCCGGGAGGATATTTAGGGTACATTGAATCTATTGAAGAGGCTATTGGAAATAACAATTACACACAAACCGACTGTTTAGCTAACACTTATTTAAAAGCTTATCAAGAAGAATTAAATATTCCGGTTCCTCTGGACTGGCTTGATTTTCATAAAAAATCATTATCAATTAATTGGACTTTGTATAAATTTTACCAACACCTGCCTGAATATAATCAAGATCCGTTTAAGGGTATTTTAATTATGGAAAAATTTGAGCAGGCTAATAAAGACTTTGCTGATTTAATGCAAGCAATGGAAAATGATTTAAAAAATCGATAGATAAAATAATTTTTAAGAATGCCTCAAAAAGCAATTGCGTCAATTATAATATTCTGCCTAGTTAGCCTAGTAATAGGATCAGTCTTGTTGTTGCCTCGCCAAGCGCAAGCCGCTTGCCCTGTTTATGTAGTCAAAGACAGCGACAGCCCTATTGAAACAGCTTGGAATAAAAAAGACTTGATTCATGAAGGCAAACTGATGATCGAAGAAGTTACTCAGTCAGGAGTACAATTATGGGATAAGGCCAAGAAATTAGTTACCTGGGGAGTTGGACAAGCTTTGAATACCCTTCTTCATCAAATAGCCGCCCAATTGACTAATGATATTGTCAACTGGATTCAAAACGGAGAAGAGCCCAGATTTGTCTCGGAAGGTTTTGGCGGTTACTTAGAAGAAGCTGTAAATGTCGCTGGCGGTAATTTCGTTGAAAACTATTTAGGTCTAGGGTGGATGTGTGATCCTTTTGATATTAATGTCAAAACGGCTCTTTTGGATACGCCTGATTTTGAAGATAATGTAACCTGCACCTTAGATGATGTCGTTGGCAATATTAATGCTTTTTATAATGATTTTTCCCAAGGCGGCTGGGCTGGCTGGATAGAAATGAATAAACCACATAATAATTTCTATGGAGCAATGTTAAGAGCCATCGTAGAAAAAGAAAGATCAGAGAACGAGGCCAAAGAGCAAGAAGAGCTTGACGTTACAGCTGGCGGAGGATTTTTAAGCATGAAAAATTGCTATTGGTACGACAAAAACGGCAGTTTAGTAAAAACACAAAGAGATGTTCGAGGAACGCCCCAACTACCTGCAGAATGTACTGCCGACAGACGTCCTTGCACGCACAGATGTGAGACTTTAACTCCGGGGAAAATTGTTGAAGAAATAGCCGGCAAGGCATCAATAAATTTTTATGACCAATTAAATGAAATGATTGGCGCAGCTACTGCTAAGGCTGGTCCATTCGAAGTTTATATTCAAGCTATTTTAAGCGCCTTAGTTAATCGCGTTATGCAAGAAGGAGTTGGCTTATTAAAAACTGAAAACGAAGCCATCCCTCAACATGGCGGCCTAGGAGCAGGCGCGGCTATGCCGGAAATTACCAGCTCTGAGAGTATTGAAGGTGGGGAAGCTGATGCTAATCGCGTGGGCGGACAATTAGAAATACTGCAAAAAGATTTAAATGAAATGATGAATGATTCTGCTAGGAGAATCACCAACCTAGAGAACGCCTATGATTATTATGATCAATTTACTAGAGAAGCTTTAACCACACTAAAAGAAAGTGACAGCGGAGGATATAGCACCTGGGCGGCTAATGAATTGGCTAAAATAGATAATTCAATATTGCCAAATATTCAGTCAGAAATAGATCGTTTGTCATTTTATGTATCTCCGGCAACTTCTCAAATGATTGGTAATGCCATTTACTCAAATAATAATTTCATCAACGAGTCAAATAATTGGCTCAATACGTACGAAAGCGTTAAGGGAGATGCTGAAGTTGATTCAAATGGAGACGGAATAACTGATTTAGAAGAAGCCACTGAAGCGCTCAATAATGCTGAAAATACATCTGTCAACAAAACTAAACAAGTCATTACAGCCTTTAACGGTTCTAGCTCTGCCGAAAGCTTGTGGGAATTATCTCAAGAGACAAGCATTGCTATAAATAATTTAAGCGATACGGCCATTGAATTAGACATTAACCCAAATAATACTTCTGAATTATCAGCCGCTCAAAGCTTAGTAGACGAAGCTGAAAGATATTTATACGGATATGACGAAGAATATTATATAAGATAAAATCGCATATTATATGTTTCAGCAAAAATCAACTTTAATTTTCGGATTAATATTAGCCCTAGTCCTAATTGTTGCTAATTTTATTGGCGAAATAAATCAAGGTTCTTCAGAAGAAGAAATTTCTTTAGAACAATCAGCCCAAACTAAAAAAGAAAGTGCTAATCAAAATATCTTTGGTGAAACGCACTCTCTTTTTCCTGAAATTTTTAAATCAGCAGATCAAAATGCTTCTTTTCCAAAAGCAGATTCTTCAACAGAAGGAAAAAACATTACTGATCAGGAAGAAATATTTTTAGAAGAAGACCAGGCAGATTCAAATCTTGAAAATGCTGATAATAATTACTTTATTTATTTAAAAGAAAATCCAAATAAAAGTAATTATTTTTCTGAAGAAGAAATTGATTGCGATATTGAAGAAGCTGTTCCGGGAAGTAATTTTTGTGAAGAAGTTTGCGCTGATAGAGAAGCCAAAATTAAAGATTCTAACAATCAAGCTTATTTCCAAATAACTCCCTCAATATTCGCCTTTACCCAAACGCTTATGTTAGCTTTTGATCCATGTGCTCATTGTGGCCCTTGCACTTGCTTATGCCATTGTTGCGGACCATATTGTTGTCATTAATGATTAATTTTATTTCTAAATACAAAAAGTTTATCTTAAGCCTATCTCTAATTATTGTTATTAGCTCTTTTGGAATTTTTATTTTGAGTTTAGGAGAAGCAAAAGCTTATCTCGGCGAAGTGTTTGTGAATTCATTTAAATGGGTTATAAGTGAAGCTTTTTTAATGATACAAAAAATAGTTGGTCTTTGCGTTTCGTTAATGAGTTCTTTGTGCCAAGGTATATTGAATTTAACAAATCCCCACGATTCTCCAGCAGTCCAAAATGGCTGGGAAACGACCCGTGATTTCGTCAATCTGTTTTTTGTCCTTATTCTTTTAGTTATTGCTCTTTCAACTATTTTAAGGATAGAACAATATGGTATTAAAAAACTTCTGCCAAGATTAATTATTGCCGCTCTACTTATTAATTTTAGCTTAGTTTTCGCTGGGGTAATTCTTGATTTTGCTGGAGTTTTAACTGATTTTTTCTTGTCAGATAAACAAAAATTTTTTACAGATATTGCTTCGCAAATGCGTTTGCCATCAACAATGCAGACTAATGCTGAACAGTCAACTCCTTATTATTGCGCAGTTGAAAATTCTAGTGTCGGCGGAGATTATAGCAACGAATGCGATTCAAGGCCTTTTGCAACACCAGGAGAATGCCAAAATTTTGTTGATACAAATCTTTATGGTTTTGGTAACTGTATTACAATAAATCCAGACAATCATCAAGTAGACTGGGACAAAATTAAAGGGCTTGATTTTTGGACGCTGATCGGCTCTTTAATCCTTTCTACAATTTTTTCTCTAATTGCTTTAATTGTTTTTGGCGCTTTTGCTTTTCTCTTACTAATTAGGCTTGTTATCATCTATTTTCTTTTAATATTATCACCAATTGCTTGGCTTTGTATGGTTTTGCCGTCTACAAGGCACATCTTTACTCAATGGTGGAGCACTTTTATTAAATGGGTTTTCTTTGCTCCGGCGGCTATTTTCTTTATTTGGCTAAGCGTTAATACTTGGATAGGTGGAGGAGAAATATCAGGAGGCATGAAAGAAACAATGACTGATGAAGTTTTATCATCACAGCTGCTTCCAGAAGTTATGACGCCAATTAATTTAGTTCAATTTTTAATAGCCTGCGGAATGATGATTGGCTCATTAATAGTCGCCCAAAAAATGAGTATTTATGGAGCTACTGGAGCTGTTAATACAGTTAAAAAGATCGGCGAGAAAGCAGGCAGCGCCAGCTGGGCGACAACCAGAGCTGGTACATCCGCAGCAGGAAGATTACCATTAGTTAATAAAATACCTAAGGCAGACCGAATAAAAGGTAAAGTGATGTCTACTATAGAGAAAACTCCTGTTGTTGGAAAAGCTTTTGGCGGACCAGGGACACACCACGCAAAACAAGCTAAGAAATTAGAAGAAGAAATTAAAAAGATTTCTAGTTTTACCGATGAAGATCTAAAGCTAATTAAAAAGAAAGGAGCCTTTACTAAAGAAGGACGACTTAGAAAATCTGCTGCTACTGCTGAGCTAGCCAACAGAAGCAAGACAGAAGGTACTTATGATCAAAATAAGGATGACTTAAAAATGCTCGAACAATCCGGAGGAAATATAAAGAAAGTTATTGACGCTAGGCCAGACTTTGCCCCAGCCATGAATAAGACAGTTAGAGAAGTTGTTTCTAAAATTAAAGCAGCTGATATGGGTAAAATTCAAAAAGAAGCCTTAACTCCAGAGGTAATCCAAGCTCTTCGCGATGAGATGACACAAGTAGGCGGCAAAATTGGCAGCAATCATTTATCTGAAGTGGCTAAACTTAATCCTGAAGTTGCTATAGAAATACAAAATCGAGTCATTGCTCCTAATCGAAATGCGCTTAGAGATGATATTAGAAATTATTTAAATAGTGATGCCGGAAAAGCTATTTATAATCCGTAGACAGAAACAAATGAAGGATACGAAAACTTTACACATGTTTAGAGAAAAATTCTTTCTTTAAATAATGAAATTAAAAATTAGTTAAAATAATATAAAAATGTCTTTTTTTAATAAAAAAGAAAAAACAAAAAATGATTCTGATTCTTTGATTAAAGAAAGATACTTAAAATATTCTCAGTTGCCGCAAAGCATTCGACAAATAATGTTCGCTGTAGAAACTTCTGATGAAATAAGAAGAATTTGCCAAGAAAATAATCTAAACAAAAATCAAATCAGCCAAACCGCTTATATTGTTGGCATGGTTCTCTTGGGAGAAATCCATATTAATAATTTCGTTAAAGCTTTAGTGGAAAAAAGCCGTTTAGATAAGTCAGAAGCCCAAAAAGTAGCTAGAGAAATCAATCAGAGCATCTTTCTGCCAGTTAAAGAAGACCTAAAGAAAATTCATCAGATATCCCAATGGCCTAGAGAAGAAGAGGATCAAGAAGATAGCTACTCACCTCCTACCCCTCCACCCAGCAAACCAGAACCTTATTTAAATGGGAATATCGTAGATTTAAAGAATCAGCACCAATAAATAATGAACTAAAGCATGCAATTTAGAGTACCTAAATTTATTGAAATAGAAGATAAAATAATTGGCCCTTTTACTCTACAGCAATTTCTTTATCTAGCTGGCGGAATAGTAACTCTAGCTATTTTATGGTTTTTCCTAGAGCTGGGGCTATTTATTATTATTGCTATTCCAATTATTATTTTCTGCTCTCTTTTAGCCTTTTATAAATTTAACGGTCGGCCTTTTACTAAATTCTTATCTACTTTTCTTAGATACTTACTTAATCCAAAGCTATATATTTGGAAGAAAAAAAATAAATAATATGCCGCAAGAAAATCCCATTCAAAAACATTTAAACATTAAAGAAATTAAAGAAGATGTCGTTGTCTTAAAAAACGGAGAGGTGAGAGCTGTTTTAATGGCTACCAGTATTAATTTTGCCCTAAGATCACAAGAAGAGCAGGAAGCTATTATCCAGCGCTATCAAGATTTTCTCAATTCCCTTGATTTCCCAGTACAAATTATTATTACTTCCAGAAAATTTAATATTAATAATTACATTCGAAGCTTAGAAGAAATACAAAATAAGCAAGAGAATGAACTTTTGCGGATTCAAACTGCTGAATATATTAATTTTGTCCAAGCCCTTAATGAAGAAAATAATATTATGTCTGAATCTTTTTATCTAGTTATTCCTTATTCGCATCCCATAGTTAAAAAAACTGGATTTATTAAAAAATTACTTGGCAAAAAAGAGAATGAAGCAGAAAAAAAAGAGCAGGATTTTCAAACAATTAAAGCTAGTCTCTGGCAAAGAGTTGAATTCGTTTCTTCCAGTTTAAGTCGGACTGGCGTTAGGTCGGCTTTATTAAAAACCAATGAATTAATTGAGCTATTTTATAGATTATATAATCCTAGCGCTAAAGAAGATTTAAGATTAAAAGAAGTTAAAAAAACTCAAGAAGAATGATTTTAGATATATTTAAAAAAAAGAAAGAAGAAAACAACAAAGATAAACAAGCATCATCAGGTTTAGTCGATTTAATTGCTCCAACTGGCTTAAAAATTGACAGTAATCATTTGCAAATTGGCGAACGATATGCCAGAAGCATTTTTATTTTACAATACCCGCAGGTAATTGTAACCGGTTGGCTTTCTCCGATAATTACTTTAGATCAAGAAATGAATATTTCTTTATTTATCCATCCGCAGCAAACTAACGTTGTTATGAAGTCATTAACCAGAAAGAGCGCTCAAATCCAATCGCAAATATCTATGCGCCTGGAGAGAGGAGAAGTTAGAAGCCCTAAATTAGAAACAGCTATCCAGAATGTGGAAGGATTAAGGACAAGACTTCAAGAAGGAAATGAAAAATTATTTCAATTTGGCTTATATATCACTTTTTTTGCCGAATCTCCTAAAGAGCTTAACAATATTGAAAATCAGCTAAGGGCTATTTTAGAGAATCAAATGATCTATGCTAAACCGACTATTTTTCAGCAAGAGCAAGGTTTTAATTCAACTCTTCCTTTAGGAAAAGATTATTTATCAATCCACACACCCCTAGACACCTACCCTCTTTCGGCTTCTTTTCCTTTTATTTCTTCTAATCTTAGCAGCAATAAAGGAGTTTTGTATGGAATCAATCTCCATAACAATTCTTTGATTTTATTTGATAGATTCAGCTTGCCTAACGCTAATAGTGTTGTTTTTGCTAAATCTGGAGCGGGGAAAAGCTATGCTGTTAAACTAGAAATCTTGCGTTCTTTAATGCAAGGGACAGAAATAATTATTATTGATCCAGAAAAAGAATATAAATATTTAGCAGAAACAGTCGACGGCTCTTTTGTTGATATTTCTTTAACTTCAGCAAATAACATCAACCCTTTTGATTTGCCTATTCCTGGGCCAGGAGACAGCCCCTCAGAGCTTTTAAAAGAAAATATCATTAACTTAACTGGCCTTATTAAATTAATGCTTGGCGGATTAAATCCGGAAGAAGAAGCTATTATTGATAAAGCTTTGTCCGAGACATACGCCTCAAGAGACATTACTCCTGAATCAGATTTTAGCAATATTACAATACCGACCATGGGAGATTTATGGATGGTTCTCAAAGGAATGACCGGCTCAGAAAGTTTAGTTAATCGACTGGAAAAGTTTGTCAGTGGTACCTATGCTAGCTTTTTTAACCAGCCAACTAATGTTAAATTGAACAATAAACTGATTGTTTTTAGCATCAGAGATTTAGAAGATCAATTAAGGCCGCTAGCAATGTATATTATTTTAAGATATATCTGGAATATTGTCCGTTCAGAAATGAAAAAAAGACTAATGATAGTAGACGAAGCCTGGTGGATGATGCAATACGAAGAATCAGCTCAATTTTTATTTGGCATTGCCAAAAGATGCCGGAAATATTATTTAGGATTAACAACCATTACCCAAGATGTCTCTGATTTTATGAGATCTAAATACGGCAAGCCGATTGTTACCAATTCATCTCTTCAGCTTCTAATGAAACAGTCAACAGCTTCGATTGATTTAATTCAAAAAACTTTCAACTTGACCGAAGAAGAAAAAAACATGCTTTTAGAATGCGGCGTTGGCGAAGGTATTTTCTTCAGTGGCACTAAACGTGCTTTAATTAGGGTAGTTGCTTCTTATACTGAAGACCAAGTTATCACTTCTGACCCAGCGCAACTTCTTGAAATAGAAAAGGCCAAGCAAGAGTTAGCCGAAAAAGAAGACGATTTAGGAGGAACGGTCAATGATGTTGCTAATTAATATTATGCCTGATTACCTTAAACAACTTAATCAAGAAAGAGCCTCTCGAGAAATCGCCAAGAAAAAAAGTCCTCATTCTCCGCAAACATCCAAGATTAATGAAGCTGAGCTTGTCTTTATTCTGCTGTTAACTATTTTGAAAGACTTCTCTGATTGGTTATTTCTATCATTTGCCGGATTCGGCTTAATGATCAACAGATTAACAAATATTATTATTACTGGAATTTTATGGTTTTGGTGTATGATGCGTCTTCATAAATTTCCAACAAAAAGATTTTTAGGAGGATTCTCAGTAGAAATGGTACCTGTTATCGGAACTTTCTCGCCAACTTGGACAATTTTTATTTTAAGTATCTGGCTTGAACAAAAGAGACATAAAACAAAATGAAAAATAAAATTAAAAAAATATTTTATTTGTTACTAGCAGGATTTGCTATTAGTTATTGGGCTATCGCTAGCGTTTTAGCCAATAATCAAATTCCCGAAAGAGACATTAATTTAATTTGGTCTACTGATACTTATGTTGCTCCTGATTATCCAGGCAAACCCTTGCCAACCAGAGGAAGCTCTATTGAAATAGTTGCCCAAATAGATTCATCAAGAATAGAAAAAGATAAATTGATTTACAAGTGGTTTCTTAATGAATATATCCAAAAAGAATCTTCTGGGTTAGGTAAGCAAGTTTTTAAATTTAATATTGGTAACAGTATTCAAAAAGAACACTCAATTAAATTAGAGATCCAAGATTCTCGAGGTAATGATCTTGGCTCTTCTCCTTATTTATATATCCAAGCTGTCGAGCCTGAAATATCTTTAAAAACACAAGCGCCTAAGATAAAATCCGGGCAGAAACAAAAATATCAAATTTTACCTCATCAAGAAATATCTTTTGTTGCCAATCCTTATTTTTTTAATATTAAAAGCCTGGATGAATTAGAATATAAATGGGATTTTGTTGGCGGCGAGATATCTCAAAACGGCTCAAATAACCAGCATATTCTCACCTTTGAGACTGGCGAGATAGGAGAAGCTATTGAAAGAGAATTATCTCTCCAAATAGAGAACAAAAACAATAGCATTCAAGCAGCTAGATATGTAGCTGATATTAATTTTATTCCTTAATTTGCTTATATGAAGAAAACAATTTTAGCTCACATCCTGATTTTCATCCTTTTTTCATTTTTTTCCGTGATTTTTTTAACTTTTCCGGCAGAAGCGGTTTATAGAATTCAAGTTGAAATACCAAGAGCTCTTCCAGAAGGATCAACCCCTAGCTTAATCCAGTACATCAACGGGCTTTATGTCTTCGGCCTTTCGATCATGGGTGTTATTGCCTTAGGAGTTTTAGTTTATGGTGGTATTATGTATATGTTCTCTGGAACAATTACTTCAAAAGACGAAGCAAAAAAATGGATTTGGAGCGCTCTAGCCGGATTAGTTTTAGGATTTGCTATTTATATAATTTTAAATACAATTAATCCTGATTT
>CAZVUG010000005.1:0-76288 GCA_964629675.1 uncultured Candidatus Saccharibacteria bacterium | reverse complement strand
TGGAGCTAAGCGGGCAAATCAGGGGGGGGGAGGAGAATCGGCCCCCCGTCTCACCCTGGGGAAGGTTGCATATTCCCACTATCCTCCGCCCGCCTCATTTAAAAAAATGCTCCCACCATTTCCAATAATTAGGAATTCCTCCTGATTTTTTATCTTTTTCATCATTTGTTAAAGATTCCTGGTTATTTAAAGATTCTTCTTTAGGTAAAATAACTAACTTTTCCCCAGGTTTTTTCAAGTTAAGCTTTACCCGCGCTTCTTTTTCTAAATATGAATCTTGACTAAAGCTTTTTATCAAGTCAGCTAATTGATGATTTTTTCCTGTTAGTTGCTCGACTTCTGATTTCAGGCTGTCGATTTCTTCATTTAGCTGATATTTGCGATAGCTTTCCTTTGATACGTTAACAGTTAAAAAAACTAAAATTAAAACAGCTGCTGCTAAAAAAATCTTAGAGCTAAAGAGTCTTTTTAGAAAATTTTTATGATTTCCTTGAGACATTGATATAAAAACAGTTTTATCTTACAATAAAATTATGAAAAAATCTACCCGGCAAAAAACATTTCGTTTAGCCTGGATTGTCCTGGCTTTCTTAGTTATTCTAAGCATGTTTGCTTTTTTAATGGTCCCTCTTTTTTAAAAATTAATCTCCGAGAATCTTTAAAAAGGCTTCTGGTGGAATATTAACCCTGCCCATTTTTTCCATCTTTTTTTTGCCTTTTTTTTGTTTTTCCAAAAGTTTCTTTTTTCGGCTATAATCACCACCATACAAATGGCCAGTTACATCTTTACGAAAAGGCTTAATTGTTTCCCGGGCAATTATTCTGCCGCCGACAGCTGCCTGAAGAGAAACAGAAAAAAGCTCTGGCGGAATGACTTCTTTTAATTTTAAGACTACCTTTTTTCCTTCGCTGTAAACTTTTTGCCGAGGAACTACTTTCGAAAGCGCCTCTATTTTTTCTCCAGCTACCAAGATATCCATTCTTAATAAGTCTTCCTTTTGGTATCCCAGCCATTGCCAGCTTAAAGAACCATAGCCAGAAGTAACATTTTTTAAGCTGTCATAAAAATTAGCAATAATTTCATCTAGAGGAATTTGATAAACAATGAGGACTTTTTCCTGGCTTAAATAATCTGTCTTCTGCCAGCGTCCCCTTTTTTGAGAAAGTAATTTCATTACTTGACCCAAAAAAGCCAAGGGAGTCATAATTTTTAATTTAACCCAAGGTTCTTGGATTTCTTTTATCTGGCTGGGATCTGGCATTTTAGAGGCAGTTGTTTTAATTGATTTTAAAGAAGATTTGTTTTTGCTTAAAATAACTTGATAAATAACTGATGGCGAGCTGATTAAAAGATTAAGGCCGTATTCCCTTTTTAGCCTTTGAAAAATTATTTCTAAATGAAGCATTCCAAGAAAACCGCAGCGAAAACCGCGCCCCAAACCCTGGGAAAATTCAGCCTGATATTCTAAAGAAGCATCGCTTAATTTTAACTTAGACAAGCTGTCTTTCAATAATGGATAATCATTACTTTCAATTGGATAAAAGCCAGCAAAAACGACTGGTTGAGGTTCCTTGTATCCAGGCAGAGGATTGACAATAGCCTTGCTTAAAGTAATTGTGTCGCCAACACGGCATTTATCAATTTCTTTCAAGCCTGTTGCCAGATAACCGATTTCGCCAGCTTGCAGAAATTCAGATTTAGTTAAGCGAGGCCGAAAAGTGCCTATCTCGATAATCTCTGCCTTCGCCCCAGAAGCTATCATTAATATTTCGTCACCTTTTTTTAGGCAGCCATCAATTACCCTGGCATAAGCAATGATTCCTTTGTATTTATCATAGACTGAATCAAAGATTAAAGCCCGCGCCGGCGCTTTAACTTTAATTGCTGGCGGAGGAACTCTTTTAATAATCTCTGATATAACATCCTCAACTCCTGTTCCTTGCTTAGCGGAAATTTTCATTACTTTATTCTTCTCTAAATCAACTAATTGAGAAATTTCCGTAATTACTTCTTCTATCTTAGCTGTTGGCAAATCAATTTTGTTAACGACTGGCATAATGACTAATCCGGCTTGCTGGGCTAAATGCAAATTTGTTAGCGTTTGTGCTTGGACGCCTTGGCTGGCATCAACTAAAAGAATCGCTCCCTCAACAGCTGCCAGACTCCTAGAAACTTCATAAGTAAAATCGACATGGCCAGGCGTATCAATCAAATTTAAAAGATATTCTGTTTTATCCTTCTGGTATTTCATTCTAACCGGTTGCAGCTTGATTGTAATGCCTTTTTCTCTTTCTAAGTCCATCATATCTAAAAACTGTTCTTTCATCTCCCTTTTTTCAATTGACTGAGTCAATTCCAAAAAGCGATCTGCTAAAGTAGATTTGCCATGGTCAATATGTGAAATAATGCAAAAATTGCGAATATTATTCATGTTTTAGCCAATGCTTAAATAGAATTTTAAACTCTTTAATTTTAAAAATCCAGCTGAAGAAAAAGTAGACTAATCCGCCAAGCATTCCGGCAAGAATTCCCTGGGATAAATTTCCGGAAAAATTATCAGCAAAAGAAGTCCAGATTAAAACGAAATAGGCGGCTAAAGCTGCCAAAGAAGAAGCTAAGAGTATTTTTCCTGACGGATTAAGAATCTCTTGCTTGAGAAAGCTTGCCTGAATTTTTTTCCGCAAGGCTATTAAGAGCAGCCCTAGATAGACAAAACCTCCCAAAGAAAAGCCTAAGGCTAGTCCAGGAGCTCCCATGCTTTGGGCAAAATACCAAGCAGCGGCAACGCGGAAAAAAGTAGCTACCAAGCTAATTAGAAAAGGTGTCTTAGCATCTTCCCAGGCAAAAAAGCCCCGCAAGAACAAAAGAATTAAAGATTCAGCAAAAAGGCCTAGGGAAAAGTAGGCTAAGGTTTGTGCTGTTAAAGAAATATCTTCTGGACTGAAACAGCCTGTCCCTAAAATTACCTTGACAATCTGCCAGCGCAAAATAATGAAGAGAGCTGCTGAAGGCAAGGCAAAGAATAAGATTTGGCGAAAAGTTGAATAAAAAACTTGGGCAAATTCTTTCCGCTTTTTTTCTTGGGCATATTCAGAGAGTTTTGGAAAAGCAGCAATAACCAAAGAGACAGCAAAAATTCCCAAAGGAAAACTCCAAATGTTATAAGCTAAGTTATAGACAGCAACGCTGCCGACAGCTAAAAAAGAAGCTATTAATGTCATTGCCCAGAAAGTAATTTGGTAGAAAATAAGGCTTAAAACTCGAGGAGGCATCATTTTAAAAATCCGGCGCACTCCAGCAAATTTAAGATCAAAGTAAGGCCGCCAGCGAAAGCCACAAAGAAAGACAGAAGGCAATTGAATGAGCATATGCAGAAAAGCGCCAAGGACAACTCCATAAGCTAATCCCAAAAGGCCAAAATAATCTGTTAAAAACAAAGCGCCAAAAATAATTCCCAAATTATACATTATCGGCCCTAGCGAATAGAAGAAAAAGCGGCGGAAGCTCTGCAAAATGCTGCCAAAAACAGCGCTTAAGCCTAAGAACAAAGGGCTTAAGAACATAATCCGAGTTAACTGAGCAGTTGATTCAAGCTTATCTAAAGAAAATCCCGGAGCTATTAATTTTACTAAATAAGGAGCAAAAATTATTAGAAGCAAGCAAACGCCAATTAAGGAAAGAACAATTAAATTAAGAACGCTGTTAGCTAAATACCAAGCTGATGCATAGTTATCTTTTTTCTTTAAATAGCTGACAAAGACAGGGATAAAACCAGCCGAAAGAGCTCCGAGAACTAAAATAGAATAAACTAAATCAGGAATTCTAAAGGCAGCATAATAAATATCTAAATCATTTCCTGCACCAAACTTTCCGGCTAAAACACGATCGCGCAATAATCCTAAAAGCCGGCTAATCAAAGAAGCCGCTCCTAAAATAAAAGCGGCTGAAGCAATCGTTGTTTTTTTATTGTTAAATAATTTTTCAATCACTTTTTTAGAATTCAAAAGTAAGGCCTAGAAATCTATCTTGAGTTAAATCGGTTTCTAGATAATAATTTCCTGACTGTTCTTGAGATTCTTCTGGATATTTCCAAGAAACATGCCAATTTTCAGGAAAATCTAATTGATGGCTGAAGGAAGATCCTAGGCTGCCTGCTTGCTTCTGGACTAATAAACTATAACTATCTCCAATTTTAGTCAAGTCAATTTTAAAAGGCAATTTATATTGGTAAGTTAGCGTAACTTCTTTTTGCGGACTGACATAAACCCAGTTGCCAAAAACAGTTTTTCCGTTTTCTTCAAAAATTTCCGTGCCGGTTTTCTCGTCAATTTGCTTGTCAGCTAAGATAGAACTGACTAAAGGATCTTCAGTAAATCCAGATTCTTGATAATTAATTGGCGGCTGATAGGTTTCTTTAGTTTGTCCATTGGCAGAAATTAATTGCGAGCCTTTTGGCAAATAAACTCTCAAATAATTAGAATTAACCTTATTCCACCATTCATATTGCATTTGCCCGCCTAAGTGCTTGCGCTTAATGACTAACGTGTCAATAACTGAACCATCTTCCTGAATTTCTGCTTGGTGGCTAATCGTTTCTTTAATAACCCGGTCTGTCTTGTAACCATTAATATTAGAAGAAACTACGCTTAAATAATCTTTTTCTGTTGAGATGAGTTCGCCGCCCCAGCCTTCTTCCTTGATTAAATCTTCTAATGAATCATTGTCAAAATAAAGAAGGATTTGCTTTTCCTCTAATGATTGAAAGATGATTTCTAAAGCTTCTTTTTTGTTGTCTAAAGGTAAATCTTTTAATATTTGAATAAATTTAGGAGCAAAGTCTGCTAAAATTTTCTTAGGCTGGTTAAGCTCTTTATCATAATCAACTTCTACTTCTTGCTGGATTAGTTCTACAAAATTATCTGCGTCAAGCGTCATCTCATATTCAGGCATTGGAACAGGACCGGTTAATTTAATTAATTTTTCAACAACAACTGGCGTCAAGGTAATGATTCCGTCAACTGTCGGCCCACCTGTTTTTTCGTAGAACCAAGCTATTTTCTCAGCTGAAGTAGGAAAATCAGCAAACCAATTAGCATCATGCATTGACCAGGCTGTACTGATTTTTTGGATAGGCTGCGGTGGAATAATCTTATCATGAAGCTGGCCGTCAGCATTAAAAATCCCGTCAATAAATAAATCATTTATTTCTCCCCTATCTAAAGTCAAAAGGCCGTAAGTACCGATAAAACCGCCAGTCGCTCTCATTTCACTATTATTTTGGAAAAGAAGCAGGTACTGCCGCGGATTATCATGTCCTAAAATTTTTAAAAAAGCTGTTGAGTAATTAATAGATTGATTGATTAAATCTTCAGCCTGGGGTAATTTTTCCTGGAGGAAAATTATAGCTTCTTGAATATTGCCTTCAAAATCATCCGCCTTGACTTCTCTTATTTCCTGCTCAGCTATTTTAATTTGAGCAAGAGCGTTATTTAGCTTATTGTTAGCTAAAGAAATATTTTGCGTTAATTTTCCTGTAAAAGAGAACATGTCGTCCGAAGCAAAATAGCCTATGGCTGCCGTTAAATCTTCACCAGCCTGTGACAAGCTTTCGCCTACCTTAACCAAATGTTCTCCTGAAGATACCGAAGAGCTGAAAGGAAAATTCTCTAGAATGCCTAAAGTTACTTTGCCTAAACTTTGGATTTCTTGACGAGCTTCTTGAAAATCTAAGCCAGCCAAATTAAAACTTAATCCTGCTTCCTGCCAGTTAGCTTTTTCTAATGATTCTTTTGCGTCCAGAAGATTGCCATAAGCCGAAGCGCCATTCTTAAGAATCTGGTCTTTGACATTTAACCCTTTGTTTACCCACGATGCTAAAGGAATAAAAGAAATAACTAAAAATCCTGTTGCGAGAAATACTCCCAAAGATTTTAAGGACGTCTTTTTTTTCTTTAGTAAAGGTTTGCCAAAAGGACCAGCTATAATATCCTTTTTCTCAGCTACTTCTTTAAAGTAAAACTGATCATCAAAAGGAGATATTTCAATTGCTGGTTTTTCTTCTTCTGGCAATTCTTCCTCTATTTGATTTTCTTCTGTCAAATTCTCTTTACTGAAAAAATCTTCAGTCAATTCTTCTCTAAACGGTTCTTCGGCTGGTTCTTCTTTCAGATTCTCTGTTAATGGCTCTTCTACTTTTTCTTCCGGCAGAATTTCTTCTGGAATTTCTTCTTCCGGAAAATTACTTTCCGGCATTTCCTTCGTTATTATTTCTTCGGTTGCTTTGGCTATGCCAGAATGAATTCTAAATTTTTCCAATTCTTGATTTTCTCTTTCAATAAGTTCTAGTTCGTTAAGAATTTCTTCTCTAGTTGGAATTTTTTCTTCTGTTGGAATTTCTTCTCTGGTTAAAATTTGCTCCTCTATTCTTTCTCTTTTCTTTTTGTAAATCTTTTTTGGCCGGCTAATTTTTTTCTTAGATTTTGGCTTTACCGAAAGTTTTATTTTGCGAACAATTGGCTTAGCTTTTATTCTAAGTAAATTCTGGTTTAAATTAATTTCTTCTTCTTTTTTCTTCTTTACTATTTCGCTTAGATCAAGAATTTGGCCAATTTTCCTAATTCTGGATAAGTCTAAATCGCCACTTTTTTTAACTGGACGTACGTCAAATAAAGCATTAAGAATATTACGCTTATTCAATTTATTTCTTGGGAAATTTCCCTCCATATTAAGCTTCTTAATTTTCTAATTGATATTGCTATTATATCATAATTTCCCTTTGATAAACATCCCTTGTTTTTAAAGCCATTTTCTGCCAGCTATATTTTTTAATCAGATTTTTTCCTTTTTCTATTAAATCACGGCGGATAGATTCATTTTGCAAAACTTCCTCTATTTTTTGGGCCATTTCATTAATATTATTAGGATCGAAATAGACAGCTGCTTCGCTTAAAATTTCCGGCAGGCAGCCAGCCCGAGAAGAGACAACTGGCGTGCCGTAGGCAATTGCTTCCAAAGGAGGCAAGCCAAACCCCTCCCCCAAGGAAGGGAAGACATAGAGTGATGCTTTCTGGTATAAATAAGCAAGCTGTTCGTCAGAAACAAAATTAGTAAAGACAATTAAATCCCTTTTAGATAATTTAGCGCTTAGAATAAATTCTTTAAGCTTTTTGTAAAAATAATCTAGTCCGCCAACCAAGACAAGCTGGCAATTTTGATTTCTTATTTCAGCAAAAGCTAAAATCAGTCTTTCTAAATTTTTATGTGGATAAGCATTGCCGACATATAAGAGGTACGGCTGGGGAATTTTTAATTTCTGAAGTAATTTTTGGCCGGCATTTGTCTTTGCATACTTAAGATCGGGTTTGCCTTCATAAATAACTTCAATTTTCTCCGGATTAACTTTAAAATAATTTAGAATATCCTTTTTAGTATAATCAGAAACTGTAATAATTTTTTTAGACCGGCTAACAGAAAGCCAGATGACAAAACGATAAGCTAAATTCTTCAGCCAATATTTTAAAAAACCTAATTGAGAAGCTCGGCGGGTAGGAAATCTTTTTAAGACTAAGTCATGAATAGTTACGACAAAAGGGACAAAAGAAAAAACAGGAATATTAAAGTGAGGAAAATGCATCAAGTCTATTTTATGCTGACGAATTTTAATCGGCAGCAAAAGCTGCTCTTTTAATCCATACCATCGGCAATCAGCTAAGACTTTTTTAAAATTAGGATTAGTTGGTTCGTATTCAGACCAATTTTCTTTTCTCAAAAAAATAATATATTGATTATGCAAATCAGCTTTTTCTAAATGATTGACCAATTTTTGGACATATCGTCCCAACCCTTTTTGTTTTGGCCCGTAAAAGCGGGCGTCAATTCCAATTATCATTTTTTAAAACTTCTAATGTTTTGACAGCGCATCTCTGCCAGGAAAATTTTCGTATTTGCCTCCGCCCTTCAGAGATAAGGTTTTCTCTTAATCTTTGGTCTTCTAAAATTGTTCTTGCTGCCCAAGCTAATTCATCAATGTGGTAAGGATTAACCATTAAAGCTCCCCTACCAACAACTTCTGACAAGGAAGAAGAATGCGAGACAATTGTCGGCAAACCGCAAGCCATTGCTTCTAGAGGAGGAAAGCCGAATCCCTCAAAAAAGCTCGGGTAGATAAAAAGTTCTGCTAAGTTGTAAAGGACAGGCTTGTCTTCTTCTTCAATAAAGCCGGGAAAAATAATATCATTTCTAAATTCTGATTCCCGGGCTGCTCGAAAAATATCCTTTTCCAGCCAGCCCTGAGCTCCGGCAACAACTAGTTTAAGGGAATGCTTTTTCCTCAATATTGCAAAAGCTTTAATTAAGCCAATAATATTTTTACGAGGTTCAATAGTGCCAAAATATAAAATAAACCTATCGGGTAAATTATATTTCTTCTTAATGCTTTCTATTTTTTCTTCTTGATTTTCCTTTTTATTATTAAGAAAACGCTCGCCTAATCCGGAATAAATAACTTTTATTTTCTGCGGCTCAATTTTATAAAAATTAATTAAATCTTCCTTTGTCGATTTAGAGACAGCAATAATTCGGTCTGCTTTTTGCGCTTCTTTCCGAGTATTCATTAAAAATTTTTGCCATAATCTTTTTCGCCAGGAAAAAAAGCAAGGATGATGCTCGAAAGAAAGATCATGGAAAGTTACAACCTTTTTTAAGCGAGGCGAAAGCGGTGCAGCAAAGAAATGAGGGTTAAAATAGATATCGATATCACCTAATAATTTATCAATTTTGGGCTGGTTAAGATAGCCAGCTGAAGCGAAAAAAAGACGGTTAGGTATCCTAAAATCTTTTAACTCGACATTCGGCAGGTTAATCCAAGGATAATCCAAATCTATCTTTTGGTAGGCATTGTAAAAAAGCTTGAAATTAATTTTTGGTTCTAATGGCAAAAGATGAGATAGAAGATTAATCGTATACTCCTCTATGCCTGTCCTTGTTCCGCGAGCTAAGACTCTAATATCAATACCAATAGTCATAATTAAATTTTGCTTTTAATGTATTCTTCGATATTTTTTATAAAACGATCTTGGTCAAATTTTTCTGCTTCTTTTCTAATAATTTCTGAATCAAAATTTTCCGGTTTAAATTTTTTTAAAGTTTCTATTAAAGATTCTGCTGTTTGCTCTTTAAAGAACATTCCGCTTATTCCTTCCTTGATGATTTCTAAAACACCGCCAGCCTGATAAGCAATGACTGGTTTGCCGGCAGCAATTGATTCTACAGCCGTAATACCAAAGTCTTCTTCTTGGGGAAAAACGAAAGCTTGAGAATAAGCATAGTAATCCCTCAATTTATTTTCTGGAACTAAGCCAACGAATTCTATATTCGGCCTAGCTCTTTTCTGCAGTTTCTTTTTTTCCGGACCGTCGCCAACAATTTTTAGCGGAAGCCCCAAATGATTAAAAGCGTCAATAGCCAGATCAAATCTTTTGTATGGCAGAAAGCGACCAACCATTAAGAAATAAGGATTATTGCTGGAAGCAGTATAGAAAAGTTTTGTCTTTACTGGCGGATAAATGACAGTTGATTCGCGGTGATAATACTTCTTAATTCTTTTAGCGACAAAATTAGAATTAGCTAAAAAACAATCTACTCTTTGGGCTGCTTGCTCATCCCAAAGACGGATATAGTTCATAAAAAAAGGAATTACTTTCTTGATCGGATTAGAATAGCCAAATTCTTCAATGTATCGATGAGAATCATCCCAGGCATAACGGATCGGCGTATGGCAATAGCAGATATGATTTGCTTCTGAAGCAGTCACGGCTCCTTTAGCATAGCTCGCTGAATCAGAAATAACCAAGTCAAAAGAAGAAAAATCAAATTGTTCAATAGCCAAAGGCATCAGCATTAAAAAAGGCCGATGGTGAGATTTGACAAAAGGAACTTTTTGCAGAAAAGAAGTATGAATTTCTCTGTTTGCAAAAGCAAAGCCAGTTCTCTTTTTATCATAAAGCAGAGTATAAATAGGCGCTTTAGGAAAAATTTGACAGAGCGCTTCCAAAACCCTTTCCCCCCCTCCGTATTGGTTAAGATAATCGTGCACTAAGGCTACTTTCATGCTTCTTTTTATTTTTAACAAGCTGATCTGTCTTTAAACAAAATTAACCAAGTCTTTAAGAATATTTTTAAGTCTAAGAGCAATGACCAGTTTTCAACATAATAAGTATCTAATTTAATTTCTTCTTCGAAAGGGAGATCTGAACTGCCGCTGGCTTGGGCAAAGCCAGTCATTCCTGCCTTAATCGCTAAAACTTTTCGATGGTGCTGCTGGTATTTTTCAATTTCATCCGGCTGATGAGGACGCGGGCCGACTAAGCTCATTTCTCCTTTTAAAACATTGATTAATTGAGGAAATTCATCAATGCGGTATTTTCTTAAAAAATGGCCAACTTTAGTTATCCTTGGATCATTTTTCATTTTAAACAAAGGACCGTCTTTTCTCTCGTTATAAGGCAAGAGTTCTTTTTTTAATTCTTCGGCATTTTTAACCATTGATCTAAATTTATAAACTCTAAATTTCTTGCCTTGGCTTATACGATCCAAGCGGACAAAAACAGGACCAGCTGAATTAATTTTAATAATTAAAGCAATCAAGACAAAAAAAGGCGAAAGTAAAATTAAGCCAAATAATGAGCCAATAAAATCAATTATTCTTTTGTTAATTCTTCCCCAGCCCTCCAAGGCAGTTCTTTTCAGTTCTACCACTGGAACATCGCCTAATGTCTCCACTGATGTATTAGCAGTTAAAGTTTGAAAAAGATTAGGAACAAATTTAAAAATCAAATAATTGTCTTCGCAGAAATTAATTAATTCAATAATCCGCTGGCGGGGCCAATTAGGATCAGCTAAAATAATTTCATCTATGCCAAGGTCATTCTTTTTTGCTTCAATTTCTTTTAAATCAGGCTCAATTAAATGAGCTGCCAGTTGATAGCCTAAATCAGGATTATTCTCAATGCTTTGCATAATCTTGCGACTAATACCATCTTTGCCAATAATTAAAACTTTGGGCACGCCAAAATGATATTTTCTTCTTAAGTATTTTTGGAAGCGATAAACTAAAAGGCGGCCTAAAAAAACTAATGATATTGCTAAAAACCAGCCGGCTAAAATTAAGAATCGGGAATTAAACCATTCTCGGCTAAGAAAGATATAAAAAACCAAAACCATAATTCCAGCTGAAATACCAACAACAATTTTCAAAAAATCTTCCAAAAGAGAACGGATATTTCTAATTCTATAAAGGCCGACTAAAGTAAAAATAGCGAGAAATAAAATAGAAACTCCTAAAAGCAATATAAGATATTTATTAAAAGAAAGATTAAGACTAAAAAGGACTGGCCGATATTGGATCACCCAGGAACTAGTTCGCAAAAAATAAGAAGCTAAACCAGCCCCTAAAAGCATTATAAAGTCCAGAGGGACTAAGATAGCGCTAAAAACAAGTTCTGATTTCTTCATTAGTATTCATTCTAATTAATTTCAAGCGATAAATCAATAAGCAGTATTTTGCTTAAATTAAAAAAATACGTCAGCAGACGTATTCTTTTTAATCCAAGCAAGCTGTAAGCCGGGTTCTGTTTTGCTTTATTAATAAAGCAAAGGCAGTCATCTATCTAGGCCTATTATTGCTAATAGGCTCAAGCGAGCTACTCTATTTGCTCTTGCACCAGGCAGGGTTTACCACCCCAGAAGGTCTCCCTTCGGGGAGAAGGGTCTTAATCCTTCACTTTTCACCTTTACTCTGCTTTAGGAGATTTCCCCTAAAGTAAAGAAATATTGTCTCTGTGGCACTTTCCCTATCCTCACAGACGGTGGGCGTTACCCACTGCCACTTGCGGTGCCCGGACTTTCCTCCCTGTTTAAAAAACAAGGCAACTGCCTCACTTACTTGGATTATTTAATAATAACACTTTCTTAAAAACAATGTCAAGAAAAAAGGCAGATCATTTCTGAACTGCCTATTTTACAACTGATTTGTAAATTAAAAATTTTTACTTAGATAGACCCGGGAAAGAAAAATTTCCTTTATTGAGATAATTTGCGATAATAAATAATCTTGTTTTGGGCTTATTTCCTTTCCTTTGTTTTGTTTCCTTATTGATTTTTCCAACATTTTTAGGGAAGCCAGAATAATTCTAGGACTATCAAGATTATCTAAAACTTCTTCGCAAAAATAAAAATCAACATTATATTCCTCCTCATCTAACGACGTAGGTATTTCTATTTCTTCTAAAATCATTTTGATATCGTCCAGATTAGATTTAAAAAAATTACAATCGCGGCAAAAATTGCTTGGCATAGAGAGAAAGCCATATTTATCATTGCCAGTTTGATAAGGACACAAGCTATTATCTATCCAACATTTCATCTTTACCTCCTTTTTATATTATTAAAAAACTATCTATTCTCCTAATCTTATCTCTCTACCTAAAATAGTCAAGCATCATTAATTTAAAGAAGGGTCTGGATTTTTCCCTGCTCATCTAAAGCTTGATTAACCAATTGGTCAGCTTCTGTATTTTCCGTTCGTGGAATATGCTTAAAAATAATTTGCTTAAAATCAAGCATCAAATTCCAAATTTTAATAAATAAAGGAATTAAATCTTTTTCTTTAATTTTATACTGATGATTTAATTGTTTAACTGCTAACTCGCTATCAATTCTCATTTCAATTTCTAAGTCTTTAGTTTGCTTTTTGCCAAAAAGCAGCTTAGCTTTCTCTAAAGCTAAAATAATAGCTTGGTATTCAGCCTGATTGTTGGTTCTCTTGCCAATAAATTCCTGATATTTTTTAAGAGTTTGTCCTTCTTGTTTAATAACTACTCCAATGGCTGCCGGCCCGGGATTACCTCTTGCTCCGCCATCGGTATAGGTAATAATTTTCATAAATTTTGTATTTTAATATCATTTATTTTCATTTCTAGATCTCGATAGCCCATCCATTCATTAACTCCCATTTCAAAAACTACGTCAATTAAACTGCCAACTTTTAATTTACCCCGCCATTCAGCACTTAAGTTAAAACCAATTGCTTTGAAATTTTTAGCCAGTTTAGCATCGCCATTAAACATTCTCAAAAGAAGCTTTAAATGCTTGCCTGAATTGCCAACTTCCCTTAATTCTACTATTTCTAATCCTCTAGCTAATAATTTTGGCATTAGATTACCTTTGCCGAAAGGAGCAAATTTTTGAATCTTTTCATAGTTCTGCAGATTCATTTCCGCCAAAGGCAATTCAGCTTCAATATTTAAAGTAGGAATTAAATCCTCTGCTGTTAATTTTTCTTCGGCTATTGCTGTTAACTTTTTCCTAATTTTCTCTAGATTTTCTTTTTTGGCAGTAAAACCTGCAGCAGCTTTATGTCCGCCGAATTTTTCCAGCAGATTATCGCATTGTTTTAAAGCATCAAACAAATCAAAAGAAGGAATACTGCGAGAGGAAGCAAAAATAAAACCGTCTCTTTCTTGGTAAATTATTGTCGGCCGGCTATACCTTTCCGCAATTTTACCAGCAGCTAAGCCTAAAAGACCAACTGACCACTCAGCATCGCCTTCTAAAAATAATTTAGGAATTCCTTTTTTTGCCTGAATTCTTTTTTCTAATTCTTGGACAATTACTTCAGTACTTTTTTGCCTAATAACATTATCTGCTTCCAATTCCTGAGCTAGTCTTAAGGCTTCATCTTCATCTTCAGTAGTCAAAAGTTCAAATGCTTTATTAGCATGATTCAAACGTCCAGCAACATTTATCCGAGGAGCTAGAAAATAACCAATAGCATAGCTATTAATGCCATCTGGCAGAATTTCTATTCTAGCTAATTCCATCAGTTTTTTTAGCCCCAGCCACCTAGTTTCAGTTAATACTTTCAAGCCTCTTTTAACTAGAATCCTGTTTTCTCCAATTAGAGGCATTACATCAGCTATCGTCGCAATAGCCACCAGGTCTAATAATTGTTTTTTTAATTCTTCGCCGTATTTACTCTTTTTGCTAGATAAAAGAGCTAGGCCTAGTTTGTAAGCTACGCCTGCTCCAGCTAAATCTTGAAATGGATATCTGTTATCATTATGATAAGGATTGATAAGAGCAACTGCCTTGGGAAATTCTTCTTCTAATTCATGATGATCCGTTACAATAACTTCTAAGTTTAAAGAATTAGCTAATTCAATTTCTGCTAAATTATTGCTAGCGCAATCAACGGTGATGATCAGATTAATTCCTTCATCAGCTAATTTTTTAATAGCTTTCTTATTCAAACCATGGCTTTCTTCTTTGCGATCTGGAATATAGATTCTGATATTAGATACGCCCAAGCACTGAAGAACAAAAAATAAAATGGCCGAAGAGCAGACGCCATCCGCATCATAATCACCATAAATAGCTATTTTTTCTTTCTTTTTAACTGCCTTCAGCACGCGGTCAACCGCCTTATCCATATCATTCATTAAGAACGGATCGTGAACATCTGGTCCGTAGATAGAATCAAAAAACTCATCAATTTGTTCCTGAGTTTTTAATCCACGGTTATAAAGTAATTGAATTACTAATGGAGAAAATTCAGAAAATTTCTTTAAAAAATCCTCCGGCGCCTTTGGCTTAATATTCCAATGCATAAAAAATTTCCAGTTATCCTAATGCTTCTATGCCAGGTAATTTTTCTCTAGCTAAAAAACTTAGCATGGCTGCCCCTCCTGTAGAAACATGATTCATCTTTTCCCTAAGATTTATTTTTTCTAAAAAACTAATAGTATCTCCGCCGCCGACTACTGAAAAACCATTGTTTTGCGCTACGGCCTCAGCTATTTCTTGGCTTCCTTTGGCAAACTTTTCTATTTCCATCAAGCCCATTGGACCGTTCCAAATAATTGTTTTGGCTTGCGAGATAACTTTTTTAAAAATTTGGCAAGTATCCGGGCCAATATCCAAAATCATTTCTTTTTCTTTAATATGGCCTACTGGAGAAACTCGGCAAGGAGATTTTTCTTCTGATCCATAACAGGCGATAACATCTACCGGGATATGAATTTTTGTGTCAGTTAAATCAAGCTTATGAACTTCTTCAATCATATTTTCATCAGTAATCGAACTGCCAATAGCAATCCCCTTAGCGCTAATAACAACATTTGCCAGAGCGCCCGCCAAAATTAAATCATCTGCTTTTTTTAAGATAGATTTAATAACTTTAATTTTAGTTGTAATCTTTTTACCGCCCATGATTACAGCCAAAGGATAATCCGGATTATCTAAAACTTTTGCGAGAGTTTTAATTTCTTTTTCCAAAAGTAGTCCCGAACCGCTTTCTAAATATTTCGGCAAACCAACAACTGAAGCATGAGCTCGATGAGAAACAGCAAAAGCATCATTGATATAGAGATCGCCTAATTCAGCTAATTGCTTAGCAAAATGATCATCATTTTCCTCTTCTTCTTTATAAAAACGAAGATTCTCTAATAAAATAATTTCTCCGCTAGATAAATTTTCCACCTTTTTCTTAACTTCCTTGCCAAAACAATCATCTAATTTTAAAACTTTTTTTCCTAAAAGCTCTGATAGTTTCTGGCCAACTGAGTCTAGCTTGAGATATTCTACTTTTTTACCTCCCGGCCTGCCAAGATGAGCCATTAGAATAATTTTAGCTCCTTTTTCCTGCAAATAATTAATTGTTGGCAAAGTCGCTTCGAGTCGCCAATCTTCTTGATCGCTAATTTTTTGATGATTGTTAATCGGAACGTTAAAATCAGCCCGGACTAAGACTTTTTTATCTTTTAAATTAAAATCTCTAATAGATTTCATTATTTCACTTTTTTAATAATTCTGACAAACTCGCTAGCATTTAAAGAAGCCCCGCCAATCAAAAGACCGTCAATACTTATTTCCTCTAAATAGCCAGCAGCATTTTGCTCATTGATACTTCCACCGTAAATAATTTTTACTTTCTCGGCTATTTTTCGGCTATAAAGCTTGCTAATAGTTTTTCTCAAAAAAAGAATTGACTTGACAGCATCATCAGGCAAACAAGGATTACCTGTGCCAATAGCCCAAACTGGCTCATAGGCAATAATAATTTGGCTCAATTGATTAGCAGATATTCCCTGGATGTCTTTTGCCAGCTGTTCTCCAATAATCAAGCTTGTTTCATTAAGCAATTTTCCGTTAGCATCAAAAGAATCTTTAGCCTCTTCGCCAACGCATAAAATTGGCTTTAATCTTGCTTTTAAAGCTGCCTTTATTTTCTTGTTAATCATCTCATCAGTTTCTTGGAAATGTTTTCTTCTCTCAGAATGGCCGATAATAACATACTCAACACCTAGCTCTTTCAGCATCCACGGAGAAATTTCCCCGGTATAAGGGCCTCCTTTTTCCCAAAGGCAGTCTTGGGCGCCCAAAGCAATTTTAGACTTTGACAGAGAAAGCCAGACAAATGGCGGACAAATAATCGTTTCGACTTCTTTTACTCTTTGGATTTCTGTTTTGATTGAATTCAAAAGATGCTCTGCCTGTTGGCGAGTATTAGGATTGCATTTCCAGTTTGCAATAATAATCTTTTTTGTATCCATTTTAATAAATTAATTATTTTTTGATTTAAAATGCCTCCAGATCCACCAAATAATTCCTAAAATAATTAAAAAGCCAATAATTAAATCAAATTCTCTGAAATAACTTTCTAACTGAGACCAATTTTTGCCCATGATTAGCCCGGCATAAGTTAAAACAAAAGCCCACGGCAAAGAGCCAAGGAAAGTATATAAAGAGAATTTAAAAAAATTCATTCGGGCAATTCCGGCTGGTAAAGAAATAAAAGTGCGGACTACTGGCAAGACTCTGCTTAAAAGAACTGTTACCTGGCCGTATTTAGCAAACCAATGGTCAGCCCGGGCTAAATCTGAAGAAGAAATTAAAAAATACTTGCCATATTTTTCAATTAAAGATCGCCCGCCAGACAAACCAACCAGATAAGCTAAAATTGAGCCGAGTAAATTGCCAATTGTTCCCCAAAGAATTACTTGCCAAAAAATAAGTTCGCCTTCAAAAACCAAAAATCCAGAAAAAGGCATAATAACTTCTGAAGGAATAGGGATGCAGGCGCTTTCTAGAGCCATCAAAATAGTAATGCCTAAATATCCAGTAGCCGAGATAAATTCAATAACTAAAGACGCAAGCGTAGCTAAAATTAGTTCCATAATCTTATTGTTTTCTTAGAAATTCAGCTGCTTTTTCCGGTTCAATAGTAGAGATCTCAATGCCAGCCCCTAGCTCAAACCCGGCCCAAATAGAAGTTTTTGGCAAAATATTCAAATGCCAATGATAATGGGTGTAGCTATCGCCGTCTTTAGGAGCTGTATGAAAATAAAAATTATATGAAGGATTATTTAATCCCTTATGTATTTTTGTCAAAGCTACCTTAAGAGCATCAGCAAAGAAAATCTTTTCCTGTTCTGTTATTTTTTCGAAAAAAGGCTGATGTTTTTTTGGGTATATCCTGACTTCAAAAGAAATTTGCGAAGCAAAAGGGCAAAGAACGACAAATTCTTCATTTTCATAAATAATTCTTTCTTTATCTTTCATTTCCCATTCCAGCATTGTGCAATAAACGCAATTGCCTTGGCTGCGGTAAAATCTCTCTGCTCCATCTAAGCTATTTTTTAAATCAGGATCAAGCACTGGGATAGCTAAAACTTGCGAATGAGGATGATAGACTGACGCCCCGGCTTCTCGGCCATGATTATGAAAGATAGAAACATATCTAATGTTCTTTCTCTTAATTAAATCTAAATACCTTTCTTGGTACATATCAACAACCATTTCCATTTCTCTCTGGGAGAATAAAGCCATCTGTCTATCATGAGGAGCCGTAATAATAACTTCGTGGTAGCCAAAACCATTCATCGTTCGATTAGGCCCTTTCTTGCTTTCTTTTAATCGGCCCTCCCCTTTGCAAAGTGCTGGAAATTTATTCGGGATAGAAATAACAAACCAAGATCCATCTTCATTGTTTCTCCGGCTAATTTTTTCTTTAATATTTTCCTCGCGGCAAAAAGGGCATTTTGATTGAGGAGCTACCTTACTTTTCTTCTTGTCTGAGACAAAGCTTTCTGGCCGGCGACTCCGTCCGGTAGCAATGATAACCCAGTCATTAGAGACTAAGTCCATTCGCATTTCTGAAGGAAATTTATTTTTCATCTTTTTCTATTTCGTATCTATTTTTAATTAAATTTAATTTAATAGTAAATAAATCTTTAAATACTTTGAGATAGCTTTTCCAGCTTACTTTGCTGTCAGCGCTATTAATCCAATAAACAGGAATAATGCCGATCGGATAGCCAAGTTTCCGCGCTAAGGCCAAGCACTCAATATCAAAGCCAAAACCATCAATCTTCGCCCGGCTAAAAATATCTTCGGCTGCTTTGCGGCTGAATAGCTTGAAGCCGCACTGAGTATCCCAAATTCCTCTAACAGCTAATAATTGGATTAAAAGATTTCCTAGGTTGCCAAATTGCCTTTTGATAAAAGATTGCGGAACAGCTTGTTTAGCGCCAGCAGCATCCTTGTGGTCTCTTGAGCCAATAACTACCTCTTTCCCTTCTTTAATCAAGGGAATCATTTTTTCAAAATGATCAACGGTGGTCGAATTATCAGCATCCATAAAAATGCGATAGTCGCCTTCTGCTTCTAGCATTCCTTGCCTAACTACCCAACCCTTACCGTGGTTTTGTTGATTATCTATTAATTTTAAGCCGTTGATTAAATTTGCAAATTTTTTGACTATTGCAGCAGTTTTATCTTTAGACCCGTCGCTAACAACAAGAATTTCATACTGATAGTCTTGTCGGTCTAAATATTTGTCTATTTCTAAAAGAGTTTTGCTAATTCTCTTTTCTTCATTATAAGCTGGAATAATAATTGATAAATAAATATTTTTCATGTTGATTGTATTATATAATATTTTAAGATAAAATACAAAATATGAATTACTACATTATCACCTATGGATGTCAGATGAATAAGTCAGACAGTGAAAGGATTGCCTATCAATTAGAAGAAGAAGGTTATCGGCCTGTTCCTAACATGGACCAAGCTGATTTAGTTATTATTAATGCCTGCTCAATTAGGCAATCAGCCGTTAACCGAGTTTACAGCCAGGTTAAGACTATTTCTAAATTAAAAAAGAAAAACCCAAAGCTGAAAATTATTTTAACCGGTTGCCTTTTAGCAAAAGACAAAAAACAGCTTTTTCCACAAGTAAACGATATTTGGCAGCAGCCAACTTTAAATATTAAGGCAAAAAGAAGTTCGCAGACAGAGGCTTTTGTTCCAATCATGACTGGCTGCAATAATTTTTGCTCTTATTGCGTTGTTCCTTATACCCGCGGCCGAGAATATTCCCGGTCGGCTAAAGAAATTATTGCTGAAATAAAAGATTTAGCTAAAAATAATTACCAAGAAATAACCCTGCTTGGACAAAATGTTAATAGCTATCAGGCAGGCGCCAAAATGGATTTTCCTAAATTGCTAAAAAGGATAATTGATCTTCCAGGTAATTTTAAAATTAAATTCCTGACTTCTCATCCTAAAGATATGTCTGACGAATTAATAAAATTAATCGCCCAAAGCGATAGAATAGCCAAAGAGATACATTTGCCCGTCCAATCAGGAAGCAACCAAATACTTAAAAGAATGAACCGCGGTTACACAGTTAGCAATTACCGAAATTTAATTAAGAAAATTCGCCAGCAAATTCCGCAAATAAAAATTTCTACTGATATTATTGTCGGTTTTCCTGGAGAAAGCAAAAAAAATTTCCAAGAAACAGTTAAATTAGCTAAGGAAATCGGCTTTAGTCAGATATATGTAGCTGCTTACTCTCCCCGCTTCGGAACAGCTGCTTTTAAAATAAAAGATGATGTTCACAGTGATGAGAAAAAAAGACGGAAAAAGATAATAATGTCGCTGATTATAAAATGAGCAAAAATATTCTTATTGTTATCCTTGGACCGACTGGCTCAGGCAAATCTAATTTAGCAATTAAATTAGCCCAGCTTTTTAACGGAGAAATAATTTCAGCTGATTCCAGGCAAATTTACAAAAAGATGGATATAGGTACTGCCAAAATAGAAGGGAGGGAAAAAATTAAAGGAAAAGATAGCTATCAAATTAAAGGCATTCCTCATTATTTAATTGATTTAATTAATCCAGACCAAGAATTTACTTTAGCTCAATACAAAGAACTAGCTATTGAAAAAATTAAAGATATCCAAAAAAGAAACAAGATTCCCTTTTTAGTCGGCGGAACTGGCTTATACATTCAGGCAATCGTAGACAATTTGCAAATTCCCCAAGCTAAGCCCAACCAGGAGATTAGAAAAAAATTAGAAAAATTAGAAACAGTTGAATTATTTAACCAGCTCAAAAAAATAGACCCAAAAAGCGCTGAATTAATTGCTCCTCAGAATAAGAGGCGGCTCATCCGGGCTTTAGAAGTTTACTTAACTACTGCCAAGCTATTTTCTGAACAGAGAAAAAGAGGGAAATCTCTTTTTAATGTCTTGCAGATAGGATTAAAATTAGACCGAGAAAAATTAAAAAATAGAATTCAGCAAAGAACAGAAAAAATGATAAAAAGCGGCCTAGTCGAAGAAGTAAAAAAAATAGCCCAAGAATACAGCTTAGACTTGCCAGCTTTGAGCGGCATTGGCTATAAAGAGATTATTCAGTATTTAGAAGGAAAAATTAATTTAACAGAAGCTCAGCAACTAATTAATATTCACACGCTTCAATATTCTAGACGCCAGATGATTTGGTTCAAAAGAGATCGACGGATCCATTGGCTTGACTTATCAGAACAAAAAACGCTTAGAGAAATTAAAGAAAAAGCTGAAGAGATTATTCACAATTTTTTAAATAAAAAAATCGCTTAAGACAAGCGATTTTTAAATTAAACTACCCTTATTTTTTTAACAAATTATCTTTGAATATTTTGCTGACTATTTCTGGATTAGCCTGCCCTTTACTTAAAGCCATTACTCTGCCAATTAAAAATTGCAAAGCATTCTCTTTGCCTTCCTGATAATCTTTGGCTGGTTTAGGATTTTCTTGGATGACTTTTTTGACCATTTTTTCTAAAGAAGATTGGTCACTAACTTGTTTTAAATCTCTTTCTTCAATAACATGAGAAGGGTCTATACCAGTTTTGAACATTTCTGCTAAAACAGTCTGGGCAGCCGAACTGGAAATTTCTTTTTGGGAAATTAAAGTTATGAATTCGGCAAAATTCTCAGCGCTAATTTTGCAGTCTTCAACTTTAGTCTTGTGCAAAAGCAATAATTTTTGGAGCTGAGTAAGCAGATAATTAGCAGTTAACTTAACTAGCGGCTTTTTATCGCGGATAGACTTTATTTTCAGCCAAGTATCCAATTCAGAAACAGCACTTTCAAAATAATCAGCTAATTTTTTATTAGCAATAATAATATTAACAACTTCCGGCGAAAGTTCGTATTCTTCGGCAAATCTTTTCCTTTTGGCATTCGGCAATTCTGGTAATTCATTCTTTAGTCGAGAGCTAACAATATCTAAATGGCTTAATGGAGGCAAATCCGGCTCCGGAAAATACCGATAGTCTTTAGCTTCTTCTTTTATTCTTTGAGAAAAAGTCTTTTGCTTTGCTTCATCCCATCCTCTAGTTTCTTGAATGACTTCTTCTTTAGCATCCAGCAAATTTGCCTGTCTTTTAATTTCATAATCAACGGCTCTTTCGACAGTACGAAAAGAATTCAAATTTTTAATTTCTACTTTTGTCCCATTTTCCCGAGCATTCTTTAATTTTAAAGATATATTAACTTCGCAACGCATCTGCCCTTTTTCCATATTTGCTTCAGAAACTCCCAAATAGCGGAGAATAATCTGCAACTCTTCGCCAAAAGCTCTCGCTTCTTTTCCTGAAGTAATATCCGGCTCAGTGACTAATTCCATTAAAGGTATGCCAGCTCGATTAAAGTCTACTAGTGAATAATTAGCTCCTGTTGGATGAATTAACCGGCCAGTATCTTCTTCTAAATGAATTTCTTTAACTTTAATTTTCTTTCCGGCAATTTCCAAAAAGCCGTTAAGTGAAAGCGGATAATAAAGCTGGGAAATTTGGTAATTTTTAGGCAAATCTGGATAAAAATAGTTTTTTCTGTCAAATTTTGAAGATTGGTTAATTTGGCAATTTAAAGCAAGCGCTGTTTTAATAACAAACTCTACCGCCTTTTGATTAATGACCGGCAAGGTGCCTGGTTGAGCCAGGCAAACTGGGCAAATATTTATATTAGGCCGAGTTTCATCAGGGTCATTTAAACAGTCGCAAAACATTTTTGACTGTGTTTTTAATTCGGCATGTATTTCTAATCCAATAACTGGCTGATATTTCATAAGCTTTTATTATTTTTGGCTAAAATTAAATTTTTAAACAGAAAAGCAACCGTTAGCGGCCCGACTCCGCCAGGAGAAGGAGAAAGCCAGGCTGCTTTTTTTTGAACGCTATTTCTGTCTATATCTCCTAAAATATTATTTCCTTTTTTGCTTATTCCTCCATCTATTAAAATAGATCCCTTTTTAATCATTGCTGAATTAATAAAATTCGGTTTTCCTAAAGCAGTTATCAGAACGTCAGTTTTTTTAAACTGAGAAACTTCTTTTGTAAAATCAGCTGGCTTAAGATAATTTATCTTTAAATCTTTTTTCTTAAGAAAAAAACAAAGATTTTTTCCAAAAATATCTGAATTAACTAAAGCTAGAATTTTCTTGTCTTTCAGTTTTTCCCGAGTTAACTTGAGGGCTTCCCAGATAGCCAGAATAAAGGGAGAATTAAATTTACTTTGCGGCAAAAAACCGTCAACATCTTTTGCTGGTAAGATTCTCTGGATAATTCTATCGGCAGACATTTCTTTAGATAAAGGCATCTGGACTAAAATGCCGTTTATTTTATTATCTTGATTAAGAATATCAATTTTTTCTAAAATCTCTTCTTCGGAAATTTTATCAGAAAAAAGATATTTTTTAAAATCAACACCAATTTTTTTTGCTGTCTTTTCTTTGATTCTAACGTACAGGCGGGAAGCTGGATCATTATTCGCCAGGATAATTGCTAAGCTAGGCTTAATCTTTTTTTCTTTTATTTCTTTTCTAAGATTATCTAAAATCTCAATTGCTCTTTTTTGACCATTAATAATTCTCATTGTAAAGGAAATTTTTTGGCTAAATTAATAACTTCTTTTTTGATTCTTGCTTTAATTTTTCTATTATCAATATTATTAATAATCTGCACAATGAAATAGCCTATTTGCTTCATTTCTTTTTCCTTTAATCCTTTAGCTGTAACTGCCGGCGTGCCGATCCTAATCCCAGAAGTTTCCCACTGAGAGCGCTTATCATTGGGGACTATATTGCGGTTAACATATATATTAACCGACTCTAAAGCTTCTTGAACTTTTTTGCCGGAGAATTGATAATTATTTAAATTTATAAGAAGCAGATGGTTATCTGTGCCATCACTGACCAAATCAAGGCCTTCTTGCAAAAGTATTTTAGATAAAACTTTGGCATTCTGTAAAACTTGCTTTTGGTAATTAATAAAACTTTTTTGGCTAGCTTGCTTTAGAGCAACAGCCTTACCGGCAATTTCATTTTGAAGAGGGCCTCCCTGGAGGCCAGGAAAAACCGCCTTGTCTATTTTATCTGCTATTTCTTTATTATTAGTAAGAATTAATCCGCCTCTAGCTCCTCTTAATGTTTTATGCGTAGTCATTGTCACTAGATCGCAATAAGGGAAAGGATGCGGATGAAGGCCGGCAGCTACCAAGCCGGCTGTATGGGCAATATCTGCCATTAGATAAGCATTAATTTCTTTGGCAATTGGCGAGAATTTAGAGAAATCAATTCGCCGAGGATAGCTGGAAGCGCCGGCAATAATTAACTTCGGCTTTTCCCGAAGGGCTATTTTCCTTAATTCAGCAAAATCAATCAAACCATTTTCATCTATTCCGTAAAAAACAAAATTATATAACCTGCCTGACAGGTTAACCGATGAGCCATGTGATAAATGGCCTCCTTGATCAATCCTCATGGCCAAAACTTTATCTCCTGGCTGAAGTAGGGCAAAATAAGCTGCCTGATTAGCATTAGATCCAGAATGAGGCTGGACATTAGCGTAATTCGCTTTAAATAATTTCTTAGCTCTTTCAATAGCTATCTTTTCAATTTGATTAATATAACGTTGTCCAGAATAATATCTTTTTTCTGGATATCCTTCAGCATAGCGGGCACTCAAGATGCTGCCGACCGCTTCCCTAACCGCTTGGCTAGAATAATTATCTGAAGCAATCAAATTAAGCCCTTCCTGATGGCGGGCAAATTCCTGTTTGATTAAATTAAAAATCCTAGCATCTGTTTTCTTGAGCATAGATTTATATTATTAATGCTAACTCATTAGCGGGAAAAAATAAAGGCCTGCCGGGAAGATCCAGCAGGACTTTTTATATTTTTTCTTTCTTAATAATTTCTAAAATTTGCTTAAAAACTTCCCTTCTTGATAACTCTCCATCAATTAAATAGATATTTTCAAATCTTTGCCTTAAAGATAAATATTTTTCTCTAACTTGCTTAAGTTTTTCTTCTTTTTCAAAAAATTCAAATTTTTCGCCCCTTTTCTTAATTCTTTCTATGCAAATCTTTGGAGAAACATTCAGGAAAAAAGTAATATCCGGCAAAATAATTCCCTTGTTCAGCTTAATTAATTTTTCCATATCAACATTTATTCCGCCAAAAGCGCAAGTTGATAAGAAATAACGGTCAGCAATAACATATTTTCCTTCTTTTAAGGCCGGTATGATTAAATTCTGCAAATGATCTTTTCTATCTTCAATAAATAATTTTTGCAGCTCAATCGGCTCAGCTTTTATTTCTTTTTTTAAAATCCTTCTTACCTTTTTTCCGGCCAAGCTATTTTCCGTCGGCTCTTTAGTTAAAATTACTGGATATCCTCTATTTCTAAAAAAAACGCGGAGATTATTTGCCTGCGTACTTTGCCCTGAACCATCCAGTCCTTCAAAAACAATAAATTTCCCTAAATAATGATTTTTAATCATTTGTTTACCTCCTTTATTAATTATATCTTTATTATGAAGATAATAAAACTCTATTGGGAATTAATCCCAATAGAGTTATTTTAAACTAGGATATCAACGTCTTGATAAACAGCGTATCCTTCTTTAATTTCAAAATCGTTAAAACATTCCGGAATACGTTTTTGCATCTCCTGTAATAGCTTAACAGCCAAAAACCTAATTTCTGGATGAGCTCTCGAGCTAGTCCGAATAAAGAACCAATGCCGCCATTCATTAAGATTATACGTCTGGACAATTTGGCTTTTAATGCCGATTGGCAACCATTGCCGAGCTTCTTCTGGCTTCAGGCCATTTTTTCTCAATGTCCTATACCAGGCTTCCAGCAAATTAGTAAATTCCTGCGGCGTAAAAGAATATATTTTCCCGTTTGCTGAAAAAACAAAATTATTTTCAAAATTGAATTGATCATTATAAGGCAAGATAAATCTAATTTGGAATTTTTCTAAATCTACCTCTCCTTTGGCATAATCTACATAGCGAGTGCTTTCTTGAGCATAAGAAGTTATTTTTTTATCACCGTTCCGGCTGCGGACTGTCTCGTGGGTCATTCCCCGGGAATTATCACTAAACTCTACTGTCATTGCTCGATGAATTAAGGTTTCTTTTGTAGATAATAATTTTGGATTAAAGATTAAGGTAAACGTCTTATCAATATAGAAATCTATTTTTTCTGGAAATAAGACAGGATTTATTTTAGACATTAAACTGAATAAGCTAGCCACGAAAATATCATTTGGTTCTTTTGCAAAAGCTTCATTTAGCATGCGGGCATTACCAGAAATTAGCAAAGATTCTTCTCTTTCGCTAATGCAAAATAGATTATTAGCTTGATATAGATTATAACCAGCTATTTTCTTTCTTTCATTTATCAACATTAGAGAAAAACTCAGAAACTGCATTTCTATTGTCCACCAGCTATGCTCTAACATTGCATAATGACCGCTTACCTGAATCATTTTAATAAAATCTTCCGGGCTTTTTTTGCTGGTTTCTCTTGTCTGATAGCAAGTTGTCCCAGCAGTTTTGATTAATTGATTTGCCTGATTTTTATTTAATTTACTTAAATCATCTGACAATATTCTAACTTTTCCTTCTTTAAATAACATCTTTGCCATTTCGACCTCCTTTTATTGATTGTCATATTCTTCAACAACGTCTTCCAAAACATCTAACTGAATTTTTGCATCTCTAAATAACTCTAAAGTTAATTTATCATCATGATACCTTCTCTTGGCCATTACCCTAACAATACCAACTCTCGTAATTGATTTAGCGCAATTAAAACAAGGGACCATTGTACAATAAAGAGTCGCTCCTTTGAGAGCTATGCCAAATTCAGCCGCTTGCAAGATAGTATTTTCTTCTGCATGAATTGTTCTAATGCAGTGCATTGATTCATTACCATTTTCGCTTATAAAGCGCCTCATTAAATGGCCAGCATCATCGCAGTGAGGCTGCCCTGGTGGAGAGCCGACATAACCAGTAGTCATTATTTTTCTATCAATCACTGTAATCGCTCCGCTTCTTCCTCGGTTACAAGTGCTTCGCTGCGCTACCACGTCAACTATCTGCATAAAATATTCATCCCAGTTTAATCTTTTCACAATAACCTCCTTATATATTTTTAATGAACATTTAAAGAGCAGATAAAATATCTGCCCTCCATACTTTTTTGCAATATTTAAAAATTACTTGACTTCAATTCCCATTGAACGAGCTGTTCCTTCAACAATCTTTTCTGCCTGTTCTACAGAATAAGCATTTAAATCAACCATCTTCTTTTCGGCAATTTGGCGAATTTGTTCTTTACTAACTTTGCCTACTTTGTTTTTATGTGGCTCGCCCGAACCTTTTTCTACTCCAGCAGCTTTTTTCAGCAATTCAGCCGCTGGCGGAGTTTTCATTTTAAAAGTAAAAGTCTGATCTTCATAAACCGTAATTTCCACGGGAACAATCTCGCCTCCTTTATCTTTTGTTGCTTCATTGAACTTAGAGCAAAATTCTTGAATATTTAATCCGTGCTGCCCTAAAGCTGGGCCAACTGGCGGAGCTGGATTAGCCTGACCAGCAGCAATTTGTAGTTTAATAATTGTTTTTATAGGTTTCATTTTTTTATAATTTTCTTACTTGGAGAAAATCCAATTCAATCGGCGTTTCCCGACCAAACATTGGAATAAGTACTTTGACCTTACCGCCTTTCTCGTCTATCTCAGAAACTTTTCCATCGGAATCCTTAAAAGGTCCGTCAGTAATTTTAACAGGATCTCCTATAGCTAAATCAATCTTGTATTCTGGCTCTTCAACACCCATCCTTTTTTGCAGAGATTTTATTTCTTCATTAGAAATTGGCGTTGGCACTGTTCCAGCCCCAATAAAGCCAGTTACTCGCGGAGTATTTCTAATAACATACCACGAATTATCAGTGACAATCATTTCGACTAAGACATAACCTTGGTATATTTTTTCTTCGACTAGCTTCCTCTTGCCACCTTTAATTTTATACTTTTTTTCTGTCGGCACCAGAACATTAAAAATCTTATCTTCCATTCCCATAGATTCAATTCGTTGCTTTAAATTTCTCGCAACTGCTTCTTCATAGCCAGAATAAGTATGAATAGCGTACCAATTTCTCCCTTGTTGTACTTGTTTGGGCATAATACTTTAAATCACAAAATTATTTAAAAGCCAACTGAAAAGCAAGTCTAAACCGCCCAAAAAAGCGGCTACTCCTAAGCTAACGCCAATAACTATTAAAGTATGCTTAATAGCTTCTTGCCGCGTAGGCCAAGTCACCCGCCTAAGTTCGTGGCGAACTTCTTTTAAAAAAGTTATTCCTTTTTGAGGTAATTGACTTATTTTCATTGGTTTTAAAAAAGACCCGACAGGGTATTAATATCCCTTATCCTATATCTAAAATTAAATTATGTCAAATAAAAATTAAACATCTAAATTCTTAACTTTTTTAGCATGAGTTTGAATAAATTGCTTTCGGGGAGCCACTTCGCTGCCCATCAGAATATCAAAATATTTATCCGCTTCTTCGGTATTATCTAAAGTCACTTGTTTTAAGATGCGGTTTTCCGGATTCATTGTTGTATGCCAAAGCTCTAATGGATTCATTTCGCCTAAACCTTTATAGCGCTGTATGTTTAACTGGCTTTTTTCGCCAAAAGAAGAAATCACTTCTGCTTTATCTGCTTCAGTATAGGCATATTCTACTTTCTTTCCGCTTTTAATTTGGTATAAGGGGGGCTGGGCAATATAGAGATAGCCTCTTCTAATTATTTCTGGAAAATAACGATAGAAAATAGTTAGCAGCAAAGTTAAAATATGCTGCCCATCAACATCTGCATCAGCCATCAAGATAATACGATGATATCTTAATTTATCAATATTAAATTCTTCAGCAATAGCTGTTCCTAAAGCAATGACAAGAGCTTTAACTTCTTTAGATTTCAGAGCACGGCTCAATCTTGTTTTTTCTACATTGAGGATTTTGCCTCGTAAAGGCAAAATAGCTTGAAAGAGCCTGTCTCTTCCTTGCTTAGCGCTACCACCAGCGCTATCTCCCTCAACAATATATAGTTCAGAATTTTCCGGATTACGGTTAGAACAATCAGCTAATTTCCCCGGTAGAGCTAATCCATCTAGAACTCCTTTGCGAATAACTGTTTCTCTAGCTGCCTTAGCTGCTTTCCGCGCTTTAGCCGCCAGAATAACTTTTTCCATAATAGCTCTGGCGTCTTGGGGATGTTTTTCTAAAAATTCTTCTAATCCGTCAGAGACAACTGCATCGACGGCTGTTCGCGCTTCCGGATTACCTAATCGAGCCTTAGTCTGCCCTTCAAACTGAGGCTCTTTTAATTTAACGCTAACAACAACCGTCAAACCCTCCCTAACATCATCTCCGCTTAAGTTACCTTCTGAGTTCTTGATAAAATTATTCTTTCGGGCATAATCGTTAAGCGTTCTTGTTAAAGCGCTTTTAAAGCCAGTCATATGCATACCTCCTTCACCAGTATGAATATTATTGGCAAAACTGTCTTCGTATCCTTGAATATCGTCTGTATATTGGAAGGCTGTTTCAACAATAATATCTTCGTAAGTTTTAGAAACGTAGAAAATATTTTCGTGCTTTGGCTCCTCATTGCGATTTAGATAATCAACATAAGAAACAATGCCGCCTTCAAAATAGAAAGTGTGTTTTCGCGGAAATTCTTTTCGCTCGTCTCTAATAATTATTTTAACCCCTTTAGTCAAATAAGCTTGCTGGCGAAGATGGCGCAAAATTGTCAGCCATTTGAATTCAATATCTTTAAAAATTTCCGCGTCTGGCTCAAAAATAATAGTTGTTCCTGAATGACTGCATTTATTTTCTTTTTTAACAGCCGCTTGAGCTTTGCCTTTTTTGTATTCCTGGACATACAAACCGCCATTACGGCAAACTTCTGCTCTAGCCCATGCAGAAAGAGCGTTAACTACGGAAACACCGACACCGTGCAAGCCGCCAGCAATTTTATATGAGTCTCCACCAAATTTGCCTCCGGCATGCAAGGTACACATAACAGTTTCGAGAGCTGATTTTTTAGTCTGCGGATGCTTTTCTACCGGAATGCCTCTTCCATCATCAGAAACTTTAATTCGGTTATTAGGCAAGAGAGAAATCTCAACATTATGAGCATAGCCCATAATTGCTTCGTCTAAAGAATTATCAACACACTCCCAAATTAAATGGTGTAATCCCTCTGTGCCGGTAGAGCCAATATACATGCCCGGCCGGCGACGAACCGGATCAAGACCTTCCAAAACATAAATATCCTTGGCTTCGTAATTTGTCTTATTTTGTTCTTTATTTTTAGAAACCATTTTGTTTTCTTACTTCCCATCCCCCTTCTTCTTCTAAAACTTTAATAATTTTTTCCTGCAACTGATTAATTTCCTTATCAGTTAAAGTTTGCTTATTAGATTGGAAGATAATATGGAAAGCTAAGCTTTTTTTACCTTGAGGAATTTTTTCTCCTTCATAAATATCAAATAAATCAATATCACTAATTAAGGAACCACCAGCACTATTTATTAAATTTAACACCTCAACTACTTTAGTCCCGTTTTCAACTAAAAGAGCAATATCCCTGACAGCTGATGGATATTTAGAAGGGGGTAAATAAATTTTTTCTTCGCTGGCTAATTTAATTAATTTCTCAAAATCAATTTCTAAGGCAGCTAATTTTAAGTCAATGCCTATTTTTTTTAATAAATCTGGTGCTATTTCGCCAATTTGCCCTATTAATTCATTGCCTATTTTAATTTCTGCCAGGCGGTTAGAATGGAATAAATTCATTATCGGATATTTCTCTTCAATTTTATCATCATAAAAATATTCGCTAAGATTAAACTTTTCTAAAAGAGAATCAGTTATTCCTTTGAGGATATAAAATTCTTCTGGATCGGAAGATTTTTTTCCGAGGCTTAAAATAATTCCCAGCTTTTCTCTTTCTGTTATTTTATCCTTGCTATTTTTATTTTCCTGAAAGACTTTGCCTATTTCAAAAATCCTTATTTCTTCCTTATATTTCTTATTTTCTTCAATATTTTTCAATAGATTAATAATTAAATTCGGCCTTAGATATTTCTGTTCCTGGCTGACTGGATTAGCTACTTCGGCTAAATTTTCTATTGGTAAGCGACTATCTTCAACTCTTTTTTCAGAGACAAAAGAATAATTATAAACTTCATTAAAGCCAAGATTAGATAGAATATCTTTAGCTTTATGCTGATAAACTAAATTGTCGTTTCTTTTCGCCGGGATTAATGTTGCTGCTGGTAGTTGTGATTTAATATTCTCCAGTCCGTAGAATCGAGCAATTTCTTCTATTAAATCTTCCTCCAGAGAAACATCTAAGCGCCTTGTCGGAGAAATAATTTCAAAATAATTATTTTTAGAGCTAACTTTAAAATCTAATTTCTCTAAAATATTCTTTATTTTAGCTTGAGGTATTTTTACTCCTAATAATCTATCTACTTTTTCTGGATTTAATCTTATCTTCAGCGGTTTATTTTTTCGGGGATAAAAGTCAAAACTGCCTTTTAAAATTTTTCCGCCGGCAATTTTTTGAATTAAATCAGCTAGACGATTAAGCGCTTCAGCAGTTAGATTAGGATCAACTCCATGCTCAAATCTCCAAGAAGCATCAGTTTTTAATTCTAGCTGTCTGGACCCATTTCTAATAAGATGAGATGAAAAATTAGCTCCTTCTAAAATAATATTTTTTGTTTCTGCGCTAATTCCTGGTCCTTCCCCTCCCTTAATACCAGCCAGACAAAGCACTTTCCTCTCATCGGCAATGACTAAAATATTTTCAGTCAAGTCATACTCTTTGCCATCAAGCGTCTTAATTTTTTCATTCTTTTTCGCCCGGCGAACAATTAATTTTCCTTCAACTTTATCTGCGTCAAAAGCATGCAACGGTTGTCCTGTTTCTAGCATGACATAATTAGAAATATCAACAACATTATTAATTGGCTGCAATCCGCAGACAATCAAGCGATTCTTCAACCATTCGGGAGAAGGCCCTATTTTAACGCCTTTTATCACCCGCGCATTATATCGAGGACAATCTTGCAGCGATTTTACTTCAACTTTTAAAAAATCAACTGTTTTTTCTTTTACTTCTGTAAAAGAGACTGACGGAATTTTTAATTTAGCTCCAGTTAAAGCAGCTAATTCTCTAGCAATCCCTAAGACAGAAAAACAATCGCCTCCCCGATTAGGTAAAACATCTACGTCTAATAAGTCATTACCGCGAAATTCAGTTTCAAAAGAATGCTCAGTCAACAGATCAGCCAGTTTTTCTGGCTGGGGTAATTTAGAAAAATAATCTTTTAACCAATTGTAACTAATTTTCATGAATAATTAATAAAATAATTAAAATTGTTCTAAAAATCTTAAATCTCCGTTATAAAACAATCTAATATCGTCAATTTGATATTTAATCATAGCTAACCTGTCTACGCCCATGCCAAAAGCAAAACCTTGCCACTCCTTAGGATTATAGCCAACTGCTTTTAAGACATTCGGATGAACCATGCCGGCACCAAGTATTTCTAACCACTGGCTGCCTTTTCTTTTGATATCAACTTCAAAACTTGGTTCAGTAAAAGGAAAATAAGATGAACGAAGACGCATTTCTACTTGCGGGCCAAAAAATCTTTTAAAGAATTCTTCCGTCAAGCCCTTAAAATTAGCTACGGAAACATCTTTACCAACCATTAATCCCTCCACCTGATAAAACTGCACATCGTGGGAAGAATCAGTTCTTTCATGGCGAAAAACTTTTCCCGGAACAATAATTCTCAAAGGAGGATTATTCTTTTCCATATACCTAATCTGCATCGGTGAAGTATGGGTTCGCAAAAGCATTTTATTCTTAAGCCAAAAAGTATCCCAGACATCCCGGGCTGGATGGTTCTGCGGAATATTTAAAGCATCAAAATTATAATATTCATTTTCTACTTCTGGCCCTTCGATAACAGAAAAACCCATTGATTGAAAAATTTCCTCAATTTCTCTTCTAATAATGCTGATTGGATGAAGATGGCCTTGGGGAGATTTTTTCCCCGGAGCAGTTATATCAATCCATTCTTTATTCTTTGTTTTTTGCTCATTGCTTTGAATTTCTTCCTTTTTATCTTCAAATAGCTGATTAATTTCTTGCTTAATTTGATTAGCCGCTCGGCCTTTTTCTTTTTTCTCTTTTTCAGACAAATCTTTTAGAGAGCGTAGAATTTCCGTCAGTTTCCCTTTCCGGCCGAGATAATCGCGATAAGCAATCTCTAATTCTGCCAAATTTTTAGATTGGTTTATTTTTTCTATAAAATTTTCTTTTAATTCGTTAAACATTGATTAATTTTAAATTATTTTAATTATCTGCGAGATAGCCACCACTCTGCTAAACCAACTATCAGAACGATTGTTATCATATGCCACCAGGTTAAAATTCTTTTATCTTGTAAAATTAATACAGAGATTAGGATGCAAGATAAAAGAGTTCCTTGGCGAAAAGATATTTCTAATTGGCGCAAAGCGCGCGAGCGAGATAATTTTAAACTTTTTCTTTGGGAAACCCATCTGATAATCCAACCAATTATGGTAAAAATTCCTGTCGACGCAATAAGTAAGCTTAAATAAAATAAGATAAAAATCGAATAATCTGCTGAATCTGGGCTAAGATAAATTAAAATAGCCACTAACGAAGCAAGCGCTATTAGAGTTGTTATAATCAACCAAGAAAAGTAACTGCCTAATTTCATATCTACATTTTTATTTTAACTTATTTAAGATAACAAAACAAGTGCTTGCAATTAAAAAAACTATCCTTTATAATAGTTTTGCGGGGTAGAGAAGTAGTATCTCATGAGGCCCATAACCTCAAGACCCGGGTGCAATTCCCGGTCCCGCAACATTAATTTTGTGGCGGCGTAGCTCAATCGGTTAGAGCGTGGGACTCATAAGCCCAAGGTTACAGGTTCGATTCCTGTCGCCGCTACTAGATGGGGACGTAGTTCAGCCCGGAGTGAACGCCTGCTTGTCACGCAGGAGGTCGTGGGTTCAAATCCCATCGTCCCCGCCAGATTTTTAAGCTGGAACTTTTGTAAAAAAACTAGCACAAATGTGCTATTTTTTTATTCCTCTAATTAAATTATAACTTTTACTCCTCTATCCCCGATAAATCTTCTAAGGCTCGTTGATAAATTTCAATTGCTCTTTCAGCTTCTGACTGAGAAACACGAAATTCCATTTGATGGGCAATTTTATTGCGCATTTTATGAGCTTCCCAGACTTCTTCAATATTGCTTATTTGCTGAGGAGTTACTTGTTTCAGGCGCTCCCCCATATCTTCTCCTGTAAAGCCAATTTTTTTCAAGACATCATCAAGCATTGTATCAGCTTCAATTATCGCTAATTTATAATTCCCCTCATCTTCACCTTCTATCTTCTTTATAATAGAATCCCATTTTTTATCTGTTTTGCCTGGTAAAGATTTTCCCAAAAGACTTTCCGTTATTCTAGTAAAAGATTTTTTAATATTTGATTTAATGCGGAAAATCAAAATAAGAATAAAAGTTAGTAAAATCAGAGAGATAATTAAAGAAATAATTTTATAGATAAAAATCTTCTGCTGCCAATTAGAAGAAGAGACATATACATACAAAAAATCATAAACTTCTAAAAGAAATGTTCTCATATTTTTTCGTATTCTTCAGCTATTGATAATATTTTTTCTTCGGCAAAATGATTACCAATAATTTGCAGACCAATAGGCAAATTTTCAGATGAATTGCCGCAAGGAATAGAAACCGCCGGTAGCCCAGCTAAGTTGACTGGAGCAGTATAGACATCAGAAAGGTACATTGAAACAGGATTATTTATTTTTTCCCCTATTTTAAAAGCAACGGATGGACAAGTTGGCCCCATTAAAATATCAACTTTTTCAAATGCTTTTTTAAAATCTTCGGAAATTTTCGTTCTAACTTTTTGGGCTTTAAGATAATAAGCATCATAATAACCAGCTGAAAGAGTATAAGTTCCCAGCATAATCCTTCTTCTAACTTCGTCACCGAACCCTTTTTGCCTTGTCAAAAGATATCCCTCTAAAAGATTCTTTCCTCTTTCTGAAAGGCCGTATCTAATGCCATCATAACGCTCCAGATTAGCTGAAGCTTCAGCTGGCATGATAATATAATAGCAAGGCAAAGCATAATCAGTATGCGGCAGACTAATTTCTTCTATTTTAGCCCCCTTTTCCTGATAGAAAGAAATAGCTTTTTGGACCGCTTCCTTTACTTTCTCATCCAAACCTTCGATAAAATATTCTTTCGGTACCCCTATTTTTAATCCTTTTATCCCAGTATAAGGTTCTTCTTTTTGAAGAGGATTAAGGCTTGTCGAATCCATTCCGTCTTTTCCTTTAATTGCCTCAAAAACTATTCTCGCATCATCTACTGTCTTGGTAATTGGGCCAATTTGATCTAAAGATGAGGCAAAAGCGATTAGCCCATATCGAGATACCCTGCCATAAGTTGGTTTTAAGCCAACTACTCCGCAAAAAGAAGAGGGCTGACGAATAGATCCCCCTGTATCAGTGCCTAAAGAATAGAGAGCTCCTTCAGCAGCAATTGTTGCCGCTGAACCGCCAGAAGATCCGCCAGGCACCCTTGAGTGATCGTATGGATTCTTGGTCGGTCCAAAGCCAGAGTTTTCTGTCGAAGAGCCCATGGCAAATTCATCTAAGTTTGTTTTGCCAATAATAACTGCCCCTTCTTTTTTTAATTTCTTAATTACTGTTGCATCATAAGGAGCTAGATAATTTTCTAAAATTTTAGAGCCAGCCGTACATTTTATGTCATCGACCATAATGATATCTTTGACAGCCATCGGCAAACCAGCTAAAAGTCCAATTTCCTCATTATTTTTGATTCTTTCGTCTATTTTTTTAGCTTGATTCAGTGCTTTTTCTTCAGCAAAGGACAAATAAGCATGAATGTCTTTTTCCTGCCTTTTAGCCTTATTTAAAAATGATTCTGTAAGCTCAACTGCTGAAAAATCTTTTTTTATTAAACCTTGATGAGCTTGCCTGATGTTAAGTTTAGTTAATTCCATAAAATTGTTAGGAGATTATAGTACGTTTTTAACTTTAAGATATTCTTTTTCTCTATCTGGAAATAAATCTAATAATTTTTCCCGCTCTTGTTTCCCTTTTTTTCTAAACTTATCTTCCCGAGTTACATTCTCTAGGCCTGTTACCTGAGCAGTCGGCTCAATATTATCAGTTTTAACTTCTTTGAGTTTATTGATAAAATTCAAAATATCTCCGAGATCTTTCTCGAATTTTTTCTTTTCTTTTTTATTAAGGCCCAACCGGGCTAGCTTAGCTATATGATTAATATCTATCATAAATTATTTAATTATTTTTAAAAATTCCTCTTCGCTAATAATTCTAACTTTAAGTTTTTGCGCCTGCTCATATTTAGATCCCGGATTATCTCCGGCAACAACAAAATCAGTATTTCGAGAAACCGAGGAAGAAATATGACCGCCCAACCGTCTCACTTCATTCTTAGCTTGATCGCGAGTTAAGCTTTTTAGTTCGCCGGTAAAAACAAAATTTCTTTCTTTCAGTTTAGTTAATGTTTTAGTTTGCTGAATTTTAATTTCAACTCCGGCTTTTGTTAAATCTCGGATTAATTGCAGATTTCTTTCATCTTTAAACCACTCATTAATGCTTTGGCTAACAACTGGACCAATATCGGCAATTCCTCGCAACTCTTCTAGTGAGAGATTTCTAATTGTTTTGACAAAATCATCAATATTTTTTATATCCCTATTTATTTTTCCAATCTCTTTAATTAACAAAAGAGAAGTCTCTTCGCCAACATAAGGAATATTTAAAGCATTGATAAAATTAGTTAAAGATACTTTCTTGCTTTTGTTAATTGCCTCAATTAAATTTTCAGCTGATTTATCAGCAAATCTTTCTAAAGGAAGCAAATCTCCTTTTGTTAGATAGAAAATATCAACAAATCCAGAGACTAACCCTTCATCCATTAGCTGCTTAATTATTTTAGGCCCTAATCCGTCAATGTCAAATCCTTTTTTAGAAACAAAATAGATTAATTCTTTTAGATGGCGAGCTCCGCAATTTTTATTCTGGCAACGATAATAGACTTCTCCCGCTTTTTGGTATGTTGGCGAGCCACAAATTGGACATTTTTGCGGCATTCGGAATTTCTTTTCCTGTCCGTTGCGCATTTCTTTAATTGTCCTAACAACTTGCGGAATAACATCACCGGCCCTAGCAACAATAACCGTATCGTTAATCCTAACATCCAATCTCTTGATTTCATCTATATTATGCAAAGTAGCTCGTGTGATAGTCACCCCGTCTATTTTGACTGGCTCTAAAACAGCTACTGGTGTTAGAATACCCGTCCGGCCAACTTGGATAATAATATCTTTGATTCTAGTTGTTGCTTCTTTGCCAGGAAATTTCAAGGCAATTGCTCCCCGGGGAGCTTTGCCAGCTACGCCTAATTCAGTAAAAATTTTCTTGTCATCAACATTAATAACTATCCCATCAATTTGATAGGGCAAATTTTTTCTTTTTTCTCTTATCTCTTCCCTGAAATCAAGAACTTTTTCTAACTTAAGCAAAAGTTTTCCTTGGTCAGTTTTAAAACCTAAGGCCTTGGCAATTTGGTGCTCTTGATGATGCTCTTTCTGACCTAAGTCAGTAGCAATGCCATAAGCAAGGAAAGCTAATTTGCGAGAAGCAGCTACTTTCGGATCAAGCTGCCTAATGCTGCCTGCAGCTAGATTGCGGGGATTAGCGTAAGGCGGCAATCCTTTCTGATCTCTTTCCTGGTTAACCTTGGCAAAACTTTCTTTATCCATATAAACTTCTCCGCGAATTTCTATCTTGCCTTTTTGTAAAAGCTGCCTTATTCTTTCTTCGATTTTCTCGTTTCCTATTCCTTGATGTATTTTAATATTCAAAGGAATTGACTCAATTGTCCTTAGATTCTGGGTAACATCTTCCCCTATTTTCCCATTGCCTCTTGTTGATCCTTGGACAAACTGGCCATTTTGATAGATTAAAGTAATAGCAAAACCATCTATTTTTAATTCAGCAAAATATTTAGTTTTGGCAAATGCTTCAGCCAAACCCTTTTCTTGGGCAATTTTTTTAATTCTGTCTCTCCATTGATAAAGCTCTGTCTCAGAAAAAATATCTTCTAAGGAAAGCATTGGCTTCTGATGCTGCACTTTTTTAAATTCTGCTAAAGGCTCGCCGCTAACTCTTTGCGTCGGCGAATCAACAGTAATCAAATCAGGATACTGTTGCTCCAATTTTGAAAGATCATGTTTTAAAGAATCAAAAGCAGCATCAGATATTTCCGGATCATCCAAGACATGATAATGGTAGCTATGATAACTAATGGCTTTTCTTAATTGTTTGATTCTCCTGCCTGCTTCTGATTTATTCATATATTTAGTATACAATAATATCCAGGCTAATTTCAATAAAGGCAAGGTTGCCAGTAAAATTAAAAATGATATACTGAATTAATATAACTATTAAAATTATGATGCGTTTTACCCATTTACATGTTCATAGCCATTATTCTCTTCTTGATGGTTTAGCAAAAATAGATCAAATTTTAGATGCCTGTCAAGAATTAAAAATGTCTTCTATCGCCCTGACTGATCACGGTTCAATGTACGGCCTAGTTGAATTTTACCAGAAGGCCAAAAAAAGAGGCATCCGACCGATTCTTGGCAGTGAAATGTATCTAGCCCCTAACGGGATGCTGCAAAAAAGACCGAACATCGATAAGCAGCGCTACCATTTGCTTCTCTTAGTTAAAAATGCTGAGGGCTATCGTAATTTAGTCAAATTGACAACAAAAGCTCATTTGGAAGGTTTTTATTACAAGCCGCGAATTGACAAAGAGATCTTAAAAAAACATAGCCAAGGGCTAATTGCTTCTTCCGCTTGTCTTAGCGGAGAAATTCCCAGGAAAATTCTTAGCGGAGAAAGAGAAGTTGCTGAAAAAACAGCTTTAGAATATCAAGAAATCTTTGGCAAAGGAAATTTCTATTTAGAGCTCCAGCATCATCCTAATATCCCCGAGCAGGCTATTGTTAATAAAGGAATTATTGAAATAGCCAAGAAATATAGCATACCTTTGATTGCCACCAACGATGTTCATTATATCAAGCCAGAGGATGCTGAAGCGCAGGATATTTTAATGAGAATCCAAACTGACAAAAGCATTAAAGATGAAACTCGTTCGATGAAAAGTGATGATTTCTCTCTCCGACCGACAGAACAAATGATTGAAGATTTTAAAGATGTTCCGGAAGCTATTGAAAATACCCAAAAGATAGCTAGTCAATGCAATTTTGAATTTGAATTAGGTAAATTACAGCTTCCCTACTATGAAGTGCCAGCTGGACAAACTCCTTATGAATTTTTAGAAAAATCATGCCGGGAAAGGATACCTCAGCGCTATGGAGCAAACCCAGATCCAGAAGTTTTTGCACGGCTTGAGCATGAATTAGATGTTATTAAAAAAATAGGTTTTGCCTCTTACTTCTTAATTGTCCAAGATTTTGTTAGCTGGGCCAAATCGCAAAAAATTGGGACTGGACCAGGGAGAGGTTCAGCAGCTGGATCGATAGTTTCCTATCTTCTCGAAATTACCGAAATTGATCCTTTGAAATATAATTTGCTTTTTGAAAGGTTTTTAAATCCCGGACGCACAACCAGCATGCCTGATATTGATTTAGATTTTGCTGATGACCGCCGAGATGAAGTTATTGGCTATGTCTCAAAAAAATATGGCCGAAATCAAGTAGCTCAGATTATTACTTTTGGGACAATGGCTGCCCGAGCAGCTATTAGAGATGTCGGCAGAGTTTTAGATTATTCATATAATTTCTGCGATCAAGTAGCTAAAATGATTCCGCCTGGACTTTCTTTAGAAAGAGCTATCCACGAATCACAGGAACTACACAAAAGTTATGAATCAGATGAAAATGTCAAACGTTTAATTGATATGTCGATGAAGCTTGAAGGATGTGCTCGACACGTGTCTACCCATGCAGCCGGCGTAGTTATCACTAAAGATGATATTGATAATTTAGTCCCCCGACAGCATCCAACCCAAGATCAAGAAGCAATTGTAACTCAGTATGAAATGCATGCCGTCGAAGATTTAGGTCTTCTAAAAATGGATTTTCTTGGGTTAAAAACTCTAACTGTTATTCAAAATACTGCTAGCTTGATAAAAAAATCCCAGCAAAAAGAAGTTAATTTAAGTAATGCCCCGCTAGATGACTTAGAAACATTTAAATTATTCCAAGAAGCTAACACCACCGGTGTTTTCCAATTAGAAAGTTCGGGAATGAAAAGATATTTAAAGCTGCTTCAGCCTACCCAATTTGAAGATATTATTGCCATGGTCGCTCTTTATCGCCCAGGCCCGATGGAATTTATTCCTGAATTTATCGCCAGAAAAAAAGGTTTGAAAAAAGTTAAATATCTTCACCCAGATCTTAAACCAATTTTAGAAAATACTTATGGAATCTGTGTTTATCAAGAGCAACTGATGCTTATTGCCCAAGACTTAGCCGGTTTCAGTCCAATTGAAGCAGATGTTCTAAGAAAAGCTGTCGGCAAAAAAATTAAAAAGCTCCTTGACGAACAGAGAGATAAAATGATTGAAGGAATGGTTAAGAACCAGATCGAAAGAAAAGTAGCCGAAGAAATTTGGAGCACTGTCGAACCCTTTGCCAGATACGGCTTTAATCGAGCACATAGCTGTTGTTACGCAACCATTGGTTACTGGACTGCTTATTTAAAAGCGCATTATCCCGCTGAATTTATGGCTGCTTTAATGACTTCTGAGCAAAATGATATTGAGAGAATTGCTTTTTTGGTAGATGCCTGCAATCAAATTAATATTAAAGTAGCTCCGCCGCATATTAATGAAAGTGAACAAAATTTTACCACAGCTGGCAAGGGAGTTATTCGTTTTGGCCTTAACGCAATAAAAAATGTCGGCCATAATGTTGTTGACAGCATTGTTGAAGAAAGAAAGAAGAATGGCCCCTTTAAATCTATCACTGATTTTATTGAAAGAGTGGAGTCAAAAGACCTTAATAAAAAATCTCTGGAAAGCCTAATTAAATGCGGCGCTTTAGATATTTTTGGCGAAAGAAATCAGCTGCTTCTTTCTTTGGATCAAATTCTTGGTTTAGCTCGAGAAATTCAAAAAGCAAGAAACAGCGGCCAGGTAAGCTTATTTGGCAGTCAAACTCAAGTAGAGGTTCCTTCTTTAAGAATGGCGGAAGTTACTCCAGCCAGCCAAAAAGACTGCTTAAGCTGGGAAAAAGAGTTAGTCGGTCTTTACATCTCTGAACATCCTCTTAAAAAATGGCAAAAAGAATTAGGTAGCAGCGTTACTTCTTGTCGAGCTCTGGCTAAATCGCCTAGAAGTAGAAGCCACCGGGTAAAAATTAGCTGCATTATTAACAAGGTTCAAAGAGCCAACACGAGAGCCGGCCAGCCAATGCTTTTTGTCGAAGTAGAAGACACTACTGGCCGAGCAGAAGTTTTAGTCTTCCCAAAGGTGCTAGAACAAACTTCTACTGCCTGGCAAGAAGAAAAAATTATTGTTGTCAGCGGCAAATTGAGCGATCGCGACGAGAACTTGAAAATTCTCTGTGACAATGTTAAAATTTTAGAATAATGGATATCGAAATTATTAGACATTCTTATGCGCATATTTTAGCCGCAGCTGTTCAAGAGCTATTCCCTAAAGCTAAATTTGGCATTGGCCCATCTATTGAGGATGGCTTTTATTATGATTTTGACTTAATTGATTCTCTTAAACCAGAAGATCTTCCCCAAATAGAGAAGAAGATGAAAGAATTAATTAAAAAGAATTTACAATTTAAGAAAAAAGAAGTTTCTCAAGCGGCAGCCAAAAAGATATTCAAGGACCAGCCTTATAAAAAAGAATTAATTAAAGAAATCAAGGAGAAGAAAGTTGCCATTTATCAAGTTGGTAATTTTATTGATTTATGCCGCGGGCCTCATATTAAATCAACTAGCGAGTTAAAAGGGAAACCCTTTAAAATCATTTCTCTTGCTGGAGCTTATTGGAAAGGCGATGAGAAAAATAAAATGCTGCAAAGAATTTACGGCGTTGCTTTTGCCAGCCAGAAAGAATTAAATGAATATCTTAAAAGGCAGCAAGAAGCAGAAAAAAGAGACCATCGCTTTTTAGGGCAGAAGCTTGATCTATTCATGCTTGATGAAGAAGTAGGCCAAGGATTGCCGCTTTGGCTGCCAAAAGGAGCTTTCATCAGACACAAAATCAAGGAATTTGCCCTAAATACATATATAGAGAAAGGCTATCAACTAGTCAGCACTCCTCATATTGCCAGTGAAAAATTGTGGCAGCATTCTGGACACTTAGGCTTTTATCGAGAAAATATGTATAATCCTTTTGGTATTGAAGAGGAAGAATACCGCTTAAAGCCAATGAATTGCCCTTTACATATTAAGATATATCAGCAAAAGCCAAGAAGTTATCGCGATTTGCCGATGCGCTTGACCGAGATGGGAACTGTTTATCGCTACGAAAAAAGCGGCACGCTTCATGGCTTAACTAGAGTTAGAGGATTTACTCAAGATGATGCCCATATTATTTGTCGTCCGGAACAATTGCACCAAGAATTAACTGAAGCTCTTAAATTAACTTTTTACATCCTTAAAACATTCGGTTTTAAAAAATTCGAAGTTAATCTTTCGGTAAGAGATCCTCAAGAAAAAAAGAAATTTATTGGCCGAGATAAAGATTGGCAGCAAGCCGAGGAGAGCCTCAAGCAAGCCATTAAAAAAACAGGTTATCAGGATAAATTAATTTTAGATGTTGGCGGAGCAGTTTTTTACGGGCCGAAAGTTGACGTCAAGGTAGACGATTCCATTGGCCGAAAATGGCAGCTTTCTACAATTCAAGTTGATTTTAATCTGCCAAGCCGTTTTAAAATGGAATACATTGATAAAAATAATAAAAAACAAATCCCTTTTATGATTCATCGGGCTTTATTAGGCTCTTTAGAAAGATTTATCGGTGTTTATATCGAACATACTGCTGGATCTTTCCCCATCTGGCTTTCGCCAATCCAAGCGCAAATTGTACCAGTTAGTCAAAAATTTAATAGTTATGCCAAAAAGATAGAAAAACAATTAAGCGAAAATAATATTCGAGTTGAATTAAATGATAGCAATGAAACCTTAGGCAAGAAAATTAGGACAGGCGAAATGCAAAAAATCCCCTATCTTTTGATAGTCGGGGAAAAAGAACGCCAGTCTGACTCTATCAGTTTAAGAGACAGAGAAAAGGGAGATATTGGCACTATTAAAATTAAAAATTTTATTCAGAAAATAAAAGAAGAAGAAATTAAAAAAGAAAAACAAAAATAGCAATTTCAAAGTTGCTATTTTTTATTCAGTCAAGATTATTGGGCCATTATTAGTTATAGCAATACTATGCTCAAAGTGGGCAGATAAACTATTATCAGCGGTCTGGTAGGTAAATCCATCCGGGCCTTTTTTTATCCCTGGTTTTCCCATAACCACCATTGGTTCAATAGCAAAAACCATTCCTGCCTTTAGTTCAGGGCCTTTATGCCTTTGGCCGAAATTAAGAATTTGCGGATCCTCATGAAGAATCCGACCAACTCCATGGCCGCAAAGGTCTCGGACAACTTGAAAACCCTGACTCTCTACATAATTCTGAATAGCACAAGAAATATCGCCTAAATGCTTGCCTGGCTTTAATCTGGCAATAGCTCTTTTTAAAGATTTTTTAGTAACTCTGATTAATCGATTAACTTCAGGAGGAATCTTGCCAATAGCAATCGTAATTGCCATATCAGAATAAAAGCCTTGATGAATTAATCCAAGATCTAAGCTGAGAATATCGCCTTCTATTAATTCCCTGTTTGACGGAACTCCGTGAACTATTTGTTCATTAAGAGAAGTGCACATAGCGTTAGGAAAACCGCCATACCCTTTAAAAGCTGTTTTAGATCCTGATTTTAAAATGAGCTCTTCAGCAAGCTCATCTAATTCTTTGGTTGTTACCCCGGGTTTTGCTTCTTTTTTCACTTCTCTCATTACTTTAGCCAGCTTTCTTCCTGATTCTCTCATTATTTCAATTTCTTTGTCTGTTTTAATAATAATCATCTTTGTAAATTTTTCTTAATATCTTGATAGACACCTTCTATTGATTGCTCGCCATCAATAGATATTAAGATGCCTTTTTCCCGATAATAATCAATGACCGGCTCTACATCTTTTTTGTAATATTCTAAACGATTCTTAATAATTTCCGGCTTATCATCAGGACGGCGCTCTAATTTTCCGCCGCATTTATCACATCTTGTTAATTTTTTAAAATCACCGACCCAAGGAATCAACCGGCCGCATTTTTGGCAAATTCTCCTTTTAGTCAATCTAGCAAAAGCTTCTTCTTCAGAAATATCTAATAAAATCGGCTTGATATTTTTCCATTCGTACCAGGCAAAAAACCCATCGATTAATTCTGCTTCTAAAACAGAGCGAGGGCTGCCATCAATAACTAATCCTTTAAAATTAGCTTTATTTTTTACTTTCTCTATCTCGTTTCCCCAAATTTGGAAGACAAAATGAGTCGGTACGCGATTACCGGCAATTAAAATCTTTTTTAGCTTTCTGCCAGAAAAACTATCTTTTACTGACTGTTTTCTTAAGATTTTCCCCGTCTCTATGTTTTCTAAACCAAAATCTTGAATTAAAAATTTGGCCTGGGTTCCCTTCCCGCAGCCAGATCGGCCAAAAAGAATTATAATTTGTGGCTCTTTTTTAGAATCCTTCATATTCTCGCATAGTTAACTGAGAATTAATTTGTCGAATAGTCTCCAGAATAACTGAGACGATAATAAGCAGAGCTGTTCCGCCAATGGCAAAACCAAAGGCTTCTACACCAGTAACCCCCTGGACAATTGAAGGCAAAACAGCAATAGTCCCTAAGAAGAAAGCGCCAAAAAGCAAAACTCGATTAAGAATAAAATAAAGGAATTGGGAAGTTGGCCGGCCTGGCCGTATTCCCGGAATGAATCCGCCCATTTTTTGTAAATTATTAGAAACATTTTTAGGATCAAAGGTTACTGCTGTGTAAAAATAAGTAAATAAGACTACTAACAGGAAATAAAAGAAACCATAGAACCAGGCATTTTCAAAAATCCGACCAATAAATTGAGCGGCGCCAGCTAGCCAGCCAATACTAGTTCCACTTAAAAAGCTAGCAATCATTCCCGGGAAAAGCATTATTGAAAGAGCAAAGATTATTGGAATAACTCCTGCCGGATTAACATTTAAAGGCAAATAAGTAGAAACACCGCCGTACATGCGATGGCCCCTTATTCTTTTAGCGTAAGAGACTGGAATATTGCGCCGACCTTCAGTAATAACAACTACTCCGGTAATAATTACTATAGCTAAAACAAGGAAAGCAATATAAGAAGGAATTTGCGAGGGATCGTAGGTGATAATAATTTGTTTGAAAGACTGAGGAATTCCCGAAACTATTCCAGCAAAAATTAACAAAGAGACGCCATTGCCAATACCTTTTTCCGATATTAATTCTCCCAGCCACATTAAAAACAAAGCTCCGGCAGTAATAACCGAAATAGAAGTAATCCACTGTATTAGAGAAAATTCCGGAATAATGCCTTGCCTATTTAACAAGGTAATCATTCCATAAGACTGCAAAACTGCTAAAGGAATAGTCAGTATTCGGCTATATTGATTAAATTTTTGCCGGCCGGCTTCTCCCTCTTCTTTATAAAGAGCTTCTAATTGCGGGAAAATCATCGTCAACAGCTGCATAATAATGGTCGCTGTAATAAAAGGACCTAATCCTAGCATGACTATTGACATATTGCTTAAAGCTCCACCGGTAAAAATATTCAAAAGACCAAAAAGCTGATTGTTAGAAAAAAACTGTTCAAGTTTTGCTACATCAATTCCTGGCACAGGAATATTGGCTGCTATGCGGAAAATAACTAAAACCATCAAAATAAATAATATTCTTTTGCGCAAATCTTTTATTTTAAATAGCTGAAATATTTTTTGAGTCCAGGACCACATATTTTAATATATTAAAAGATTATTTCTTTTTTTGAACTTTTTTAGATAAAATGACATTCTCAAATTTTAATTTCTTTTTTAACTCTCCTCTGCCTAAAATTTTAACTTGGGGTATTCTCCCTTTTATTTTAGCAATTAATCCTTTCTTTAACAAATTAATTGGAGAAACAATCTCTCCTTCTGAGAATTTTTCTTCAATTTTATCCAAATTAATAATAACTGGCTTTTTTATTAATCTTAACCTGCTTAATTTTTGGCCTTCTTTGATATCTAAAGAACCCCTTTCTCCACGAGGTTTAGGGACCATCTTATGTAAAGGCCTGTCTCCGCCAACAAAGCCAATTCGTGGATGTCTGCCGGAACGAGATTTTTGCCCTTTAATTCCTCTGCCAGAATAAGTTCCTTTTTTACCGCCTCGGCCAATTCTCTTTTTAGCTTTTTTAGCAGAATTAAGTTTTAATTGATGAAGTTGCATATTTTATTCCTTAATATAAATTTTCCAAAGCTTTAATAGTTGCCCTAGCATTATTTAAAGCATTTCTGGTTCTTCCTAAAATTTTTCCGGAAATATCTCGAATACCGGCCAAATCGCAAACAACTCTAACTGCTCCGCCAGCAACAATTCCCTTTCCTCTAGTTCCCGGCTTTAAAAGAATCCTGGCACTGTCGCATTTTGCTTCAACAATATAAGGAATAGTACCTTCTTTGAGGGGAACTTTAATTAAATGTTTTTTTGCGTCAGCAAATGCTTTTTCGACAGCCATACTTACATCTTGTCCTTTAGCAACACCTACGCCAACTTTTCCTTTTTTGTCGCCAATAATTAAAACTGCCCTAAACCTAAAACGCCTTCCGCCAGCAACAACCCTAACTACCCTAGCTACGTCTAGTAATTTTTGCTCATATTCTCTTTTTTCTTGTTCTTTATTATTAAACATATTAAAACTTTAATCCTCCTTCTTTAGCTCCTTCAGCAATTGCTTTTACCCGGCCATGATATTTATAGCCAGCTCTATCAAAAACAATCTTTTCGATATTATTTTTAATTGCCTTTTGGCTTATTAAACTGCCAACTTTTTTAGCCAAATCAACTTTTTTTAAATTCTTTTTATCTTTAATCTCTAGATCGCTAGCACTAACTAAAGTATGCCCCTTATGATCATCAATTAATTGGACAGAAATATGTTTATTGCTTCTAAAAACGCAAAGACGCGGACACTTGGATGTCCCTTTAATTTTTGCTCTAATACGCTTATGCCTAATATATCTTTGTTGGCGTTTATTGTTCATAAAAATTAATTTAAAATTATTCTGATGCTGCAGATTTTTTACCTGCCTTCATTCTAACTTCTTCTCCCAAATACCTAATTCCCTTGCCTTTATAAGGCTCTGGCTTTCGTTGGTCTCTGATCTTAGCTGCTATTTGACCGACTGCCTGCTTATCTATCCCTGAAACAGTAATAGTATTCTTATCTACCGAAAATTGAATTCCTTCTGGAGCTTCTATAATAACTGGATGAGAATAGCCAATATGAAGAGTCAGTTTGTCAGTTTGCGCTTCTGCCCGATAACCAATTCCTTTAATTTCTAATTTCTTTTCTATTCCTTCAGTTACTCCTAAAATCATATTAAAAACTAGACTGCGGTAAAGTCCCCAGAGAGCAGCTGATTTTTTAGTCTTTTTAGCAAGAGAAATTCTAACTTGGTTTTTCCCGTCATCATTTTTTTCTGTTGCAATTTTAACATCCGACAAGAAATCTTGTCGTAGCTCTCCTTCAGGACCTTTAACTTTTACTTGTTGGTCTTCAATCTTAACTTCAACTCCTTCTGGAATAATAATTGGTTGTTTACCGATTCTACTCATAAGATTAAATTAAAACTTGGAATAAATATTCTCCCCCTAGACCTTTTTTAAAAGCTTCTTTATTGCTCATTATCCCTTGCGGGGTAGAAAGAACCGCTATTTTTCTCTCTTGCTGCAATGAGCCTAAGCTGTTTTTCTTAACATAAATTCGGCAACTTGGTTTGCTAATTCTTTTAAAATCTTTAATTGATGGCCTGCCGTTTTCATACTTAAGGCTAATTCTAATAAACTTTTTAGCCTTTCTGCCTTTTGTTTCTATTTTTTCTATTAATCCTTCCTTCTCTAAAATCTTAGCTAAATTTAATTTTAATTCAGAAAAAGGAACATCAACTGTCTGATGAACAACAGCCTGAGCGTTTTTTATTCTAATTAACATGTCTGAAATAATATCCATTTTTTTAAATAAATTTACCAGCTGGATTTTTTAACCCCTGGCAATTCTCCTTTATTGGCTAACTCGCGGAAGCATATCCGACATAAGCCAAATTTCCTCATATAACCTCTTTTTCGACCACATCTAAAACAACGCTTTAATTCCCGCGTAGAATATTTTTGTTTTTTTTCACTTTTAACTACTAAAGCTTTTCTGGCCATAATTTATTTTGCTATAGGAAAACCTAATAATTTAAATAATTCTAAACCCTCTTCACGCTTTTTAGCTGTTGTTACTACAGCTATTTCAAAACCAAAAATATTTTTAGCGCTCTCGGTTGATATTTCCGGAAAAACTATCTGTTCTTTAATGCCAATATTTAAATTACCAGAATGATCAATATTTTTTTGATTAATGCCGCGAAAATCACGTGTTCGAGGTAAGGCAATGTGGATTAATCTATCAAGAAAATCATACATTCTTTTCCCCCTTAAAGTTACAGCTAGACCGACATTCATTCCCTGTCTGATTTTAAATCCAGCAATAGCTTTTTTAGCTTGGCGAATAGCTGGTTTTTGAGCAGCAATGGTAGTTAAGCCACGGCTGATTTCTTCTTCCATTTTTTCTCCTATATCATTAGGGCTAAAACCACTGTTAATAACTACTTTGGTAATTTTTGGCACAGCTAAATTATTTTTATAGCCAAAAGATTCTTTCATTGCTGGAATAACCTTTTTATTATATTTTTCTTGTAATCTGATCATATTTCTTGGCCGCATTTTTTACATATTCTTTCTTTGCCTTCTTGAGTTAAGCGATAGCCGACCCTTGTTGCCTGACCGCATTTGGGGCAAATAAGCTTCACGTTGGAGACAGAAATAGGCTTAGGCAATTCAACAATTTGACCTTTTTCGCCTTCTTTTTTCGGACGTTGGTGTTTTCTAACTATATTAATTCCCTCAACAACAACTTTTCTTTCTACGGGAAAAGCCTCAAGAACTTTGCCTTTTTTCCCTCTGTCTTTTCCGCTAATTATTAATGTTGCATCATTTTTCTTTATTTTCATAATAATTACAAAATTTCCTCTGCTAAAGAAGCAATTTTATCAAATCCCTTCTCTCTTAATTCACGAGGAATCGGGCCAAAAATTCGTCCAGCCTTAGGATTTAAACCGTCTAAAATTACTGCGGCATTTTCGTCAAAGCGGATATAAGAGCCATCTTTTCGCCTATATTCTTTTCTCTGCCGAACAACAACTGCCCTAATAACATCTTTCTTTTTTACCTCTTTTCTCGGTTCGGCCTCTTTAACTGAAGCAACAATAATATCACCAATTCGCGCGTATCGCCTGCGGCTGCCACCTAATACCTTAAAACACTGGATAATTTTTGCTCCAGTATTATCAGTAACTTTTAATTTTGTTCCTGATTGTATCATAAAACTTTCCAGTGTTTATCCTTACTTATCGGAGAACACTCCTGGATACTTATTTCATCTCCTGCTTTATATTTATTTTCTTGATCGTGAACCTTGTACTTCTTGCTTATCTTATATCTCTTATTATATTTTGGATGCTTTTTGTAACGATCAACTAAAACAACTACTGTTTTATCACCGCTTTTACTAATAACTTTTCCTTTTAGAATTCTTCCCTTTTTTGAATTTTTATTTATTTGTTCCATTTTCTTTTCCTTTTAAAATAGTTAAAACTCTAGCAATGTTTTTTCTTAATTCTCCTATTTGCTTTACATTCTTAAGCTTTTTAAAAGATAAGTCAAATTTAAGCTGACCTAATTTTTGTCGATTCTCCATTAAAAATTCATGCAATTCTTTATCAGTTTTTTCTTTTAATTCTTTTATCTTCATATGTTTTCCCTAGTAATAAATTTGGTTTTAACTGGCAATTTATGTCCGGCTCTTCGCATTGCTTCTTTGGCTAACTTTTCAGGAACACCATCCATTTCAAAAATAATTCGACCTGGTTTGATAATCGTCACATAATGATCAACGCTTCCCTTGCCACCGCCCATCGGAACTTCTATTCCCTTTTTCGTTATTGGCTTATCCGGAAATACTCTAATCCAGATTTTGCCTCCGCGTTGGACATAACGAGTCATTGCTCGACGAGCAGCTTCAATTTGCCGAGAAGTCATCCAGCAGCCTTCCAATGCTTTCATACCATACGAGCCAAAAGAAAGAGAGAATCCCCTTGTTGCTTTTCCTTTATTCCGGCGTCGGCCTTTCTGCCATTTGCGATATTTAACTTTTTTAGGCAATAACATATTTAAAATTAAACGTTAAAATTTTTATCAAATACTTCCCCTTTATAAATCCAGACCTTTACCCCAATTGTTCCATAAGTAGTATAGGCAGTTGACTGCCCATAATCAATATTTGCTCTGATAGTTTGTAGGGGAATTCTGCCTTTTTTTAACCATTCCTTGCGAGCAATTTCTGCCCCGTTTAATCTACCTTTAACTGTTATCTTAGCTCCTTGAACCTCTTTGTTCTGCATAATTTTATCCAAAGTTTGTTTTATTACTCTACGATAAGGCATTCTTCTCTCTATTTGACTAGCTGCTTCTGAAGCAACAATTGGAGCTTGGGCTGTTGGTTGCTTGACTTCTTCGATATTTAAACGAATTTCTAAATTAGCTAAATTAGCTTTTTCTTTCTGTAAGAACTTCTTAATATTCCCTTTTAATTCTTCAACTCCGCCACCACCGCGCCCAATAACTAAGCCAGGACGAGCCGTTTTGACAATTATATTTATCATATTAGCTGAACGTTCTATCTCGACTGAATTAATTCCGGCATTAGATAATTTTTTCATTATAAAATCGCGCAAGCGAATATCTTGTTTTAAAAATTCACCATATCTCTTTTCGTTAAACCACCTTGATTTCCATTGGGTGGTTCTGCCTATTCTAAAAATAAATGGATGTACTCTATGTGACATATATTTTATATGCTTTTTCGGCGAAAAAGCTTTTTAGATTTATCAACGCCTTTATCTTTAAAAAATCCTTTTTTTGTTTTAAAAAGTTTACGGTAAGATTTTGTTTTCTTATCTTTAGCAATAATAGGAGTTTTCTTTTCTTGCTGCTGCACCAATTGTTCTTTTTTAAACTGCTTACTTCCTTTTTTGCTTTTTCCCGTAGATTTTTTTTCTTCTAAAGCTAAAAAAATATGGCTAGTTCTTTTTAGTATCGGCGTAGCTCGGCCAAAAGCGCGAGGCCTCCATCTTTTAAGAGTTGGCCCTTTATCTACTCTAACTTCTGAAATATAAAGGTTTTCTTTCTCTAAATCAGCGCTACTTTTAGCATTAGCCAAAGCAGATTTTAAAAGATTTAGCAAAGGATTTTTTGCTCTTCTATTTAAAAAAGTCAACTGCCTTTCGGCTTTTACTGCATCCATGCCTCTAATTAAATCTGCTACCAGCCTGACTTTTCGCGGAGATATTCTTAAGTATTTCAATCTAGATTTAATCATGATTAAACTTTCTTTTGACGGTTTGCTTCTTGCTCTCTTTGCATTTTACCGCCATGTTTTACAAACTTCCTTGTCGGAGAAAATTCTCCCAGCTTATGTCCGACCATATCTTCTGCCACTAACACTTGAATATGCTCTTTGCCGTTATGAACACCAAAAGTAAAACCAACCATTTCCGGAGTAATAACAGAACTTCTGGCCCATGTTTTAATAACCGTTGCGTCTCCGGTTTTCATTTTGCTGATTTTTTTTAGTAATTTTGGATCTACGTAAGGACCCTTTTTAAGTGACCTAGACATATTTTATTTATCTTCTTTTTTTACTTCTTTTTTTAATAATTAATCTATCGCTTGCTTTTTTCTTTTTTCTGGTTTTAACTCCGTAGGCTAACTTGCCCCAAGGAGTTTTTGGCCCTTTTCTTAAACCAATTGGTTGACGATTCTCTCCTCCTCCATGAGGATGATCGCAAGGATTCATTGCCGAACCGCGAACAGTTGGTCGAATACCCATCCAGCGCTTTCTGCCCGCTTTGCCGATAACTACGCTGTTATGACCAGAATTACTTAGTTCGCCTAAGCTTGCCCAGCATTCTTTATTAATTGCTCTTACTTCATTTGAAGGAAATTTAACATGAGTATAAATACTTTCCTGAGCTAGTATTTCAGCTGAAGAGCCAGCCGAACGAACAACTTGCCCGCCTTTTTTCGGAAAAAGCTCTATGTTATAAATCTGGCTGCCAATCGGCATATTCTTTATTTTCATCCGGTTGCCGATTTTTAAAGGAGTTTTTTCCTGGCAGATAACCTGGCTGCCTATTTTAAGTTTTGCCGGCGCTAGAATATATCTTTTTTCGCCGTCTTGATAATGCAAAAGAGCGATAAAACAGCTACGATTAGGATCGTATTCTATAGTAGCTACTTTAGCTGGAATTCCTGCTTTGTCAATTCGCTTGAAATCAATTAAGCGGTACTTTTTTTTATACCCGCCGCCTTGATGACGAACTGTTATTCTCCCTCGGGAATTACGGCCGCTATGCTTAGATATTTTTTTAAGCAAAGACTTTTCCGGCTTAGAACTAGTTAATTCAGAGTAATCTACCGAAGTCATTCCTCTTCTACCTGGAGTTGTTGGTTTATACTTTTTCATATTAATAAAATATTTATCCCGGTATTATTTCTATCTTATCTCCTTTTTTTAAAGTAACAACTGCTTTCCAATATCCTTTTTTTAAACCTTGGCGCCAGCCATCAAATTTTCCTAACCTTCTTTTTTTCGGAGCGGAATGAATAATATTAACTTTTTCTACTTTAACTGGATAAAGTGATTCAATAGCTTTTTTCACCTCAATTTTATTAGCCTTGGGATAAATTTTGAAAATATATTTATTTCTTTCTCCTAGATAAGTTGCTTTTTCTGTAATATGAGGCTCTCTAATAATTTGATAAGCTTCAACTAACGCTTTTTTTGGCGTTTGCTTTTTTATTCTTCTTTCTGGCTCAACTGTTTTTTGCTTTTCTTCAGATACTTCTTCTGTTTTTTTCTCTTCTTTTTTATTTTTTTTAAATAAAGACATGATTTAATCTTAATGAAGGTATGTTTTCTGCATAACCTTAATGCTTTCTTTAATAATTATTAGATATTTATATGAAAGAATATCTAATGTATTTAAGCTGTCAGCTCTGATTATTTTCATCTTAGGAATATTTCTTGTAGATCTAATAATATTTTGGTCTGTCTCGGGAAGAACAATCAAAGATCCTTTGGTTAACTTTTTCTCCAGCTTATTTCCTAAATTTTTAATAATCTCGAAAACTATTTTAGTTTTAGGCTGAGTTAATTCTATTCTGTCTAATAAAACTATTTCTTTATCTTTAACTTTAGAAGACAATCCCATCATTAATGCTTTTTGCTTCATTTTTTTATTAATTTTCTTGCTGAAAACTCTTTCTTTAGTTGGGCCGAAACAAACCCCACCGCCTTTCCAGATAGGCGAGCGAATAGACCCATGTCTAGCACGGCCAGTTCCTTTTTGCCGCCAAGGTTTTTTTCCACCACCGCTTACTTCTCCTCTGTCTTTAGTATGAGCTAAAACCTTTCTGGCGTTGGCATTTTGAGCAACTATTACTTGATGAACTAAGTCCGGATTCATTTCTACTTCAAAAAAATCTTTGGGTAATTCTACCTTGCCAATTTCCTCTCCGTTTTGATTGTGTAAAATTATCTTCATATTTAATCTTTTTGTTCCTCTTTTGTTTCTGTTTCTGTTTCTGTTGCTGTTTCTGCTTTTTCAATTTCGCGAGTGGCTATAATTTCTATTAAAGTTCCTTCTCTGCCAGGAACAGCACCTCTAATAGCTAATAAATTATTTTCTTCATCAATTTGGGCTATTTCCAAGCCTTTGACAGTTATTCTTTGGCCGCCCATTCTACCAGCCATTTTTCTGCCTTTCCAAACTCTTTCGGGAAATGCTGAACCAATAGATCCAGGAGCTCTTAATCCATGCTTAGTTCCATGAGAAGCAGGAAAACCAGAAAAACCATGTCTTTTAACTCCTCCTTGAAACCCTTTTGCTTTAGAAATACCTGACACTCTAATTGTTTCTCCTAAATTAAAACAGGAAGCTTTAATTTCTTCCCCTACTTTTAAATTTGTTAGCGGAAATTCTCTGAGATAACGGAATTGTTTATTCCCTTTTTTCTTTTTTAATTCCATAAAGCCAATTTGAGTTGCTTGATAACCGTCTTTTGCCAATGTTTTGATTTGAGTTACCTTGCATGGCCCAGCCTCAACTAAAGTAGCTGGGACTACGCTTCCGTTTTCTTTAAAAATCTGACTCATTCCTATTTTTTTTCCTAGAATAAACTTCATATAAGCAAAAACCGGGGATAGTCCCGGTCTGATGACTAAATCCCTTCACTATTTTCTTCACTCTCTTCTAAAGAGACATTTTCTCATATAGAATAAACAAATAATTATATCTTCGCAAACTTTAATTAGTTTACGGATTAGATTGTCTTTATTTCAATATCTACTCCCGCCGGAAGGTTCAACCCCATCAAAGCATCAATTACTTTAGAATTTGGATCAATAATATCAATCAATCTTTTATGAACCCTTACTTCATATTGTTCCCTTGAAGTTTTATGGACAAAGCTAGAACGATTAACCGTATATTTATGAATCTCGGTAGGCAAAGGAACAGGTCCATGAATCTCTACTTCGAATCTCTCAACTGCCTCAACAATTTGCTTGACTGATTGGTCAATCAATTTATGATCGTAGGCTTGAACCTTAATTCTAATTTTCTGTTTAGACTCTTCTTTTTTGTTAGATGACATCTTACTTTTCTATTTTGGTCACTACTCCTGCACCAACTGTCTTACCTCCTTCGCGGAGAGCAAAACGCTGCTTTTCTTCTAAAGCTACGGGAGCCATCAATTTAACTTTCAAATTTACTGTATCACCAGGCATAACCATTTCGGTGCCTTCAGGCAAAGTAACTTCACCAGTGACATCAGTAGTTCTGATATAAAACTGTGGCTTATAGCCGGAGAAAAATGGAGTATGACGTCCACCTTCTTCTTTACTTAATATATATACTTCTCCTTCGAATTCTTGATGCGGTGTAATGCTTCCAGGAGCTGCTAAAATTTGGCCTCGATCAACATCCTCTTTCTTAATACCGCGAAGCAAAATTCCTGCATTGTCTCCTGCCTGACCTTCATCTAGAGATTTATTAAACATTTCAATACCAGTAACTACTGTTTTTTGAGTATCTTTTAAGCCAATTATTTCTACTTCTTCGTTTAGTTTAATTTTACCTCTTTCAATTCTGCCAGTAGCAACAGTTCCTCTTCCTTCAATTGAAAAAACGTCTTCAATTGGCAATAAGAAAGGTTCGTCTATTTTTCGAGTAGGCTCAGGAATTTTTTCATCTAATGCTTTAACCAAAGATCTTATTGGTCCGCATTTTGGGCAATCTTCCTTGCCGCAGCCACACTCAAGAGCTTGCAGAGCTGATCCGCGGATAATAGTAGCATTGTCACCATCAAATTCATATTTATTCAAAAGTTCCCTAACTTCTTGTTCTACTAGATCAATTAATTCTGGATCATCAACTTGATCTACTTTATTTAAAAAGACAATTAAGGCTGGCAAGCCAACTTGGCGAGCCAAAAGAATGTGCTCTCGCGTTTGCGGCATTGGACCATCTGAAGCAGAAACTACCAAAATAGCTCCATCCATTTGAGCTGCTCCAGTAATCATGTTTTTAATATAGTCAGCATGGCCTGGACAATCAATATGGGCATAATGGCGATTTTCGGTCTCGTATTCAACATGAGCAACAGCTATTGTCAGCCCTCTAGCTTTTTCTTCTGGAGCATTATCAATATCAGAGACGTCTTTCTTTTGGGCAACAAAACCAGCTCCTTGGAGACATTTAAGAATAGCTGCTGTTAAAGTAGTTTTGCCATGGTCAACATGACCGATAGTGCCTACGTTAAGATGTGGTTTATTTCTTTCGAATTTTTCTGCCATATTTATTAATTTAATTTATAACGCATAACATGCAACATGCAAAATTTAATAATACAGGTTACAAATTATAAGTTACAAAATCTTTAATTTAATTTACCAATAAAAAATATTTATGTCAATAATTATTAGAAAGGCAAATCTTCTATTTTAATATTGTTTTGTTCTGTATTTAAATTTTCCTGTTCTTTTTCTTCTTCTTCGGCAGTTAATTCCTCAACGTTTTTATTAATTTTTTCCCAATCAGAAACTTCTCTTTTTGCAGAAGAAAATTCATTATCATCATCCAACTTTTGGACTAAATAAGTAGGTTCGCCTTTTTCTATTATAATACACTTACCTCCTTCTTTTTGCAATAGCTTTTTAATTTTATCCCACATAATATTAAATTTATTTATTTATTACCCTCAATGATGCTTTCCGCTATATTTTTAGGCACTTCTGCATAATGGTCAAATTCCATTGTAAAACTAGCTCGACCTTGAGTTATTGAACGAAGCTGCGTCGCATAGCCAAACATAGTTGATAATGGAGACCAGCCCTTAATTATTTTCACTTGGGCAACACCTTCGCCCCGATCTTCCATTTTCTCGATTTTGCCTCTTTTTGAGCTCAAATCGCCAATAACATCTCCCATAAATTCTTCTGGCGTAACAACTTCTAATTTCATAATTGGTTCTAGAATAATCGGGTCCGCTCCTTTAGCGGCTTCTTGCAAAGCTATTGAACCGGCAATTTTAAAAGACATTTCCGAGGAGTCCACCTCATGATAAGTGCCATCGTAAAGAGTTACTTTAAGGTCAACAACAGGATATCCGGCAATAACCCCTTTATTCATTGCTTCTTTAATTCCTTTTTCTACAGCTGGGATAAATTCTTGCGGAATAACGCCTCCTTTAATTTCATTAACAAATTCAAATCCTTGGCCTTGTTCTAGAGGCTCAATTTTAATAAGGACATGGCCATATTGGCCGCGGCCGCCTGATTGCCTAATATATTTGCCTTCTGCTTTATTTTCTTTCTTGATCGTCTCTTTGTAACTTACCTGAGGCTGGCCAATACTTGCGCCAACTTTAAATTCACGCAAAAGCCGGTCAACAATAACTTCTAAATGAAGTTCTCCCATTCCAGCAATAATAGTTTGGCCGCTGTCAATATCACTTCTAACTTGAAAAGTCGGATCCTCTTCAGCCAATTTACCTAAAGCTAAAGACATTTTTTCTTGATCAGCCTTGCTTTTAGGCTCAATTGCAATAGAGATAACCGGTTCTGGGAAAGTAATTTTTTCTAAAATAATTGGGTGGTTAACATCAGTAATAGTATCGCCAGTAGTCGTATTTTTTGGACCAACAACTGCGGCAATTTCACCAGCATAGACTTCTTTAACTTCTTCTCTTTTGTTAGAATGCATTTTTAAAATGCGGCCAACTCTTTCTTTTTTGCCAGTGCTAGAATTTAAAACATAGCTGCCGCTTTCCAAAACTCCTGAATAAACTCTAATGTAAGCCAATTGGCCAACAAAAGGATCATTAGCAATTTTAAAAACCAAGGCGGCTAATGGAGCTTCATCTTTAATTTCTCTGGTTATTCTCTGTGTATCATCATTAGTGGAAAAGCCTTCAACAGCCGGCCTTTCAGTCGGGTTAGGTAAATAATCAATGACTCCATCCAATAAAAGCTGGACCCCTTTGTTTTTCAAGGCCGAACCGCAAAAAACTGGCACTAGCTGATAATCAATGGTTGCCTGACGGAGAACTCTTCTTAAATCATCTTCTGATATTTCTTGGCCATTTAAATAATCTTCTGTTAATTTTTCATCCTGCTCAACAATCGATTCCACTAATTTAGCTCTGTATTCTTCTGCTTTTTCTTTTAACTCTTGCGGAATTTCTTCAGCAGTTACTTTTTCCCCATAATCACCTATAAATTTATGAGCTTTCATTTTGATCAGATCAATAACTCCTTGATGATTTTCCTCCAAGCCAATAGGTATTTCAACAGCAACTGCTCTTGGCGTAAGCCTTTGCCAAATTGATTCTAAGCTCCTTTCAAAATTTGCCCCCATTCTATCTAATTTATTAATAAAACAAATGCGGGGTACGTCAAATTTATCCGCCTGGCGCCAAACTGTTTCTGATTGAGATTCTACTCCGGCAACGCCGTCAAAAACAATAACTGCTCCGTCAAGGACTCTTAAAGAACGCTGGACTTCTACGGTAAAATCTATATGGCCAGGCGTATCAATAATATTAATACAAAATTTGCCCGGTTCTTTAGATAAATATTCCCGAGGCGTCCAAAAGCAAGTCGTTGCCGCTGAAGTTATTGTAATACCTCTCTCTCTTTCTTGTTCCATCCAATCCATGATCGCTTCGCCTTCGTGAACTTCTCCAATACGGTGAGAAATTCCCGTATAAAAAAGAACTCGCTCAGTAACGGTTGTTTTTCCAGCATCAATATGCGCAATGATGCCAATATCTCTTGTTTTTTCAATAGGATATCTCATTTTTATCTACCAAGAAAAATGGGCAAAAGCTTTATTAGCTTCGGCCATTCGGTGCATATCTTCTTTCTTTTTAATTGCTTCGCCAGCTCCCTGAGAAGCTTGAATAAATTCATCTGCTAATTTCTGGGACATCGGCTTTCCTTTTTTATTCCGGCAAACTTGAATAATCCAGCGGATAGCTAAGGTAATTTTCCTTTCGCCTTTTACTTCGCGAGGCACCTGATAATGAGCTCCGCCTATTCTTCTAGACTTAACTTCAACGAAAGGAGAAACATTATTAATTGCTTTGTCGAATAATTCCAAAGGATCTTCTTCTTTGTTAGATTTTTTTATTATGGCAAAAGCATTATAAAAAACTTTTTGAGCAACAGCTTTCTTGCCGTCTTTCATCAAATGATTGATAAATTTAGCGACTAGAATATCATCGTATCTAGGATCTGGGATAATTTCTCTTTTGACTTTAGTTTTTCTTCTCATATTATTAAGGCAAAATTAATTAGGCTGACTCTTCGGCAGATTTGCTGCTAGGAGCTCCTCCTTCTTTAGATTTTTTAGTGCCATAAAGGCTTCGACTTTGCTTGCGCCCCTCAACGCCTTCAGAATCCAAAACTCCTCTGATAACGTGATAACGCACTCCTGGCAAGTCTTTGACTCGGCCACCCCTAATTAAAACTACTGAGTGCTCTTGGATATTATGACCTTGCCCGGGGATATAAGCAGTTACTTCTCGGCCATTTGTTAGCCTAACCCTAGCTACTTTTCTCAAAGCTGAATTAGGCTTTTTCGGAGTAGTTGTGTAAACCCTAACGCAAACTCCCCTTTTAAAAGGAGAAGGCGACTGTCCTGGTTTGTTTTTTAGTAAATTAAAAGTTCTCCGCAAAGCTGGAGTTTTTGGTTTCTTCTTAGCTGTTTTTCTTGATTTTTTTATTAATTGATTAATGGTAGGCATATTTCTTAAGATAAAAAAATAATCCAACTCAAAAATAGCAGATTATATTTATAATGTCAAATCTTTATTTTTGATGCACTACTATTTGATTAAAAGGTATTTCAATTCCTTCTCTATCAAAAGCAACTTTTATTCTTTTTCTTAATTCACCTAGGACGTCCCATTGTTTTAATGGTTGAGTCTCTCCTAAAATTTTAATAATAACTGCTGAATCAGCAAAATCATTTACTCTTAAAAATTGCGGCGCAGATTTAATAGCATCTTTCCAAAAAGAATCTTCAGCTAATTCCCGGCCAACCTGGTTAACTGTTTCAATAACTTTTTCTAAATTAGCGCTGTAAGAAACACCGATATTTAAATTCACCCGCGAAAAATCTTTCGAAAGATTAGATGATCTTTTAATTTCGCCGTTAGGAACATTATGAACTGTCCCATCTAGATCGCGCAAGATAGTCCTTCGCAAAGTAATATCTTCGACTGATCCGCAAGTATCATCTAAACAGACGACATCGCCAACTCGGTACTGATTTTCTAGAATAAGGAATAAACCAGCTAAGAAATTTCGCACAACATACTGGGCGCCAAAGCCTAAAGCTACCCCGGCAATACCAGCGCCAGCCAAGAGAGGAGCAATGTCAATACCTAGTTCAGAAAGTATGATAAAAATAACAACCAGCCAGACAATTACTTTTAAAGCTCCGGCAAAAACTCTGATTAAAGTATCTTCTCTCTTTTTCTCTGCTTCTTTAGTTAAAAAATGATCGCTGATAACTGTTTTGCGGACAATTTTTTCGACAAATTTATTGCCAAATTTCTGGACTAAATAAGCAGCTATTAGGATAATAGCTATTCTTAATCCCTGAGAGACAAACCAAGGAATTAAACTATTAGTAAAATTTTGCAGTGAATCTAACATAATGAATTTCTTTTATTTATTAGAGCACGCCTGGTAGGAGTCGAACCTACGACCAATGGGTTAGAAACCCATTGCTCTATCCGCTGAGCTACAGGCGCTTAATTAAATTGTAACTGACAAATCTAAAAAGTCAATTGTTATTCATTAAAGGGATTGCGATAATGGTTCTCCTTGATTTCCACTAGCCTGTCCTGTCTTTCCTTTATATTAGATAAAACTTGGCTCAATGTTTCTTGATTAATAGCTGACTTATCAATATTAACTTCTATTTCTTTGTGGACAACCAGATAAATATTTTGGTAATAAATAAATAAGCTGACTAAAAAAAGCAATAACAAAATGAGACCAACAATCCAATGATAGCATTTCTCTAAAATAGAATTTATTTTTTCAATTGAGATTTTTTTAATAGCCATTTAATTTATTGTAAATAAACTTTTACGCCTAAATTAGTCCTCAAATTATTTTTTGCCAAGTCAGCTTCTGGCGATTTTTCTGTTGCTTCTTGAAATTGAGGTGAATTTTTCTCTATTGAAATTTCTTCTATTTCTATTAATCGGTAAGGAGGATAAGGGCTGTCTTCAACATAGGCAATAAACTGGAGCAAGCTTTCAAAACTGCCTTGAACAAAAATATTCAGATAGAGATATCTTTCTTGAGAAGAAGAATTAGCTGGCACAGCTGATTTAATTTCAAAAAAATTACCAGTCTCTTCAGCTACTTTTTCTAAAGTAGAAATAAAACCAACTGTTTCTTGAAAATTTAAGAAAGCGCTTTCGGCTTTTAGAATATCTTTTTCCGTTTCCTTGTAACTTTTATAAATATCCTTATATAAAGACTCTTTTAAATCTAACCTCATTAAATCTTGCTGATTAGCTAAATATTTTTGAGAGCTTTCTTTGACTTGATAAATTAAAGGAAGAATGCCTAAGCTAATTGCTAGCGAAAAAATAATTAAAGCAATTCCTAAATAGATAAAAAATTTTTGTTTGAGAGAAAGCATTTTAAAATATTCAATCTTTTATTTTTGCTGAAGTCGAAGCAATCAAAAAATTAAGAGTAAAATCTATATCTTTTTGCTTGATTAAATTGCTTAAAGGCGATTCTATGTCTTGAAAATAAGAACTTTGCTTCAAAGATTCTGCGAAAACAAGAAGCTTATCCCTATCAGGAGAAAAGCCATTCAGTTTAATTTTTCTACTTTCTTTACTTGAAGAAAGAAGATCAAGTGAAAGACCTTCCGGAATAATTTCGGTCAATTCTTCAAGAATTAATGTCCAAAGAATTATTCCTTGCTGTTTGAGAAAAATCTTACTAATATTGCTATTAGCTTGATTAATTCTTTCTTCAATCTGAGCTAAGCTTTGATTTTTTTCTTCTTGCTTCCTAGTTTCTATTAATTCTTGCTGAGAATCTAAAAGCAAATCTAATGAGAAAAAAGCGCTTACTAAAATTAGGCTAAAAATAATAAGGATAACAGTTAGCCAAATTCCCAAAGAAGCTATCAAGCGGAAAAAACGTAAAAATTCTATCTCTTTTTTTTCTTGAGGAGGCAAAAGATTTAGTCTAATCATATTATTAAAAATTCCTTAGAGCCAAACCAATAGCTGTTGCGTAAACTAAAGCTCTTTTTTTAGAAAAACTTTCTTTTTTAACTGCTGAAAGGTCTTTCGGCGAGCAAGAAAGATTAATTAAAGGATCACCTAATTTAACTGGAATACCCAATTTACTTTCCATAAAAGACGGCAAATTAATCAAGAGAGAATCTCCGCCGCAAAGCAAAACTTGGTTAATTTGTTTATCTTTTTCAACGCTAGAATCACTATGCTGATGGTAAAAATTAATATACTCTTGGACATGAATTGCCAGCTTATTAACAATTGGTTCTAGAGATTTATAGACTTCTTTTTTGCTGCTATCTAAACCAACTTTAATTTTTAACTTGTCTGCTTCTTTTTGGTCTACTTTTAGATCTTTCATGATAGCCTTATTAAAGTCTTGGCCAGAAATAGATACCTGCGAAGTAAAACGGATTGCTCCGCCAGAAAAAATAACAAAATTAGTTCCCGTAGCACCCAGATCTAAAATAATGGTTGGCTTGAGATCATTCGATTTAACTAAGCTTCTGATTACTCCTAATGATTCTGGCTCTAAAGCAATTAAGCGCAAACCGCTTTTTTTAAAAACCCTAACGTAGCTATCTATTAACTTGTGCTGCGCAACAGCAATTAAAACATTCGTTTTTGACTGATCATTAGTTGAATTAATAGCTTCCCAGCTTAAATAAACTTCATTAATGCTTAAGGGGATATGCGCTTCCGTTTCAAATCTAACTGCCTGTTCTATTTCTTCCTTTTTCATTTTAGGCAATTGGATAATCCGAATAAAAACTTTTTCTTCCGGTAAATTGCAGATAGCTTCCTTATTTAATAATGATTCGCCTTTTATATTTTTGAACGATCTTTTTAATGCTTCAGCTAGCTTATCTTCATCAACAATTACTCCATCATCAACTATGCCAGCCGGAATTTTTTCTTTCAAAAAGCTAACCAACCTTAAATTACCTTTCTTTTTATCAAGTTGAATGATTTTAATCGAAAGGTCGCTGATGTCTATCCCGAGAACTGAATGAGGAGAAAGGTTTAACATTTACTTCTCTAAAATTCTTTTTACTTTTTCAACCATTTGACTAGGGGTAATTTGCGCTTTAACAATATAATCAATAGCTCCTAATTGCACTGATTTATTTCTCGTTTCCGGAGTATCAAAATTAGTAAAAGTAATCACCGGTATATTTTTAGTTGCCGCTTCTTCTTTTAATTTTTTTAGGATATCCAATCCATCCTCGTTGCCTAAAAGTAAGTCTAGGAGAATTAAGCTAGGCTTTTCTTTATCAGCTGTTTCTATAATATTTTTGTTATCTTCAACACTAATTAATTCTAAACCTTCCAAAGAAAATTTGTTTTTGTAAATCATGATTTGGTCTGCGTCATCTTCAATAAAAAGTATTTTATTATTCTTTATATTTTTTCCTTTAGTTTCCATGTATTTAATTACTATTAATAATATTAATATTACTACAAAATCTTATAATTCACCACTCTTTATTTCTCGATAATGTGTTTTTTAACATCTATTACCTTAAAAAGATTAAGGGGCAAGCTGACAAAGAAAGTCGCTCCCTCACCAAGCTTACTCTCTACCCAAGCTTTGCCGTTATGCCCTTCAACAATTTCTTTAACAATAAAAAGCCCTAAGCCAGAACCGTCGGTATACATATCCCTGGCATTATTGGCTCGAGAAAATCTCTGGAATAATTTAGGCAACTCTTTTTGAGGAATGCCAATGCCATTATCTTTTATGGAAACGATTATTTTATCTTCTTTTCCGGCAAGAGAAACTTCTATTTTCCCCTTTTTAATTTTAATGTTTTCCATATCCTTTCTCTGCTGGAGCGAAGGAGTATACTTGATGGCATTGTCTATCAAGTTGCTTAAAGCTTCCTGCAAATAATCTTTTTGGCCGTAAATTCTGGGAATAGCCATTGAAGGTTTCTTTAGAACTAAATCAATGTTCTTTTCTTTAATTATAGATTGAAAATCATCTATTATTTTTCTAATAATTTCTTCAACATTAATCTTTTCTGCTTTTTCTTGTTGTACTCGATAAGTAGTACTGGTCATTTCTGTTGCGTTAAGAATATCATCAATAACTTCTTCTAATTTGCAGCTTTTTCGCCATAAGCCTTGAATTAGATTATTCTTTTTTTGTTCGGGAAGCTTTTCTAAATCACCCTCTATCAGCATGGAGGCTATGCCTTTCATGATTGAAACTGGCGTTCTTAATTGATGGGAAGCCATTGAAATAAATTCAGTTTTGGCTTTATCTAATTTTTTCAATTCTTCGTAAGCTTCTCTTAATTTTTTAGTCTGGCGATCTACTTCCCTTTGCAGAGTTTGCGAGAAATTTTTCTGTTTTTGATAAAGGCGAGCGTTTTCTATAGAAATGCCTGCTTGAGAACTGATTATTTCTAAAGTCTGGATATCTTCCGGAGTAAACATATCTCCTGATTTTTTTGGTCCAAGAAGGAAAATGCCAACCAATTTATTCTTAATAAAGAGAGGGGCGACTAATCCTATTTTATTTTTTTCTAATTGTTTAATCGGAGGAATTGTGCCAACAAATGATATTTTCTCAGCTTTCTTTCTCTTAAGCTCTTCGAGAATTAAAATTTCTCTTTCTTTTTTAAAATAATCAATAATTTTTTGCAGAGATTCTTTCCCAATTTTTAGCTTGATATTTTTTTCGCCTAAAACTAGTATTTCTACTTTTTCTAGCCTGAGAGAATTGCTAATTTTTTCTTTTAAGATTTCAATTATTTTTCTTAAACTTAAAGTTCGAGAAAGAATATCAGAAATATCAGCAACTAATTCCGCCGGACGATATTCCCCCTTAAAGAGGAATGTGTCAGTTATTTTTTTCAGCCAATTATAGAAAGGACGAAAGCCTAAGGCTACTAAGATAGCAACAATCAAGCCAGTAATAATTTGTGATTTAAAAGTATAGATGCCGCCAAATATTACCCAACTTAACAAGAAAGCTGCCAAAACATATGCAGCTGTAATTATCATTACAAGAGTTGTAAAAACAGTACTCTTTTTTGCTACTATCCTGATATCCATTAGGCGATATTTTAAGATAGCATAAGCAAGAATAACAACAAATACCATTCCCGATAAATAAGCAAAAGGATAAATTCCAACTCCATAAGCAGGAAGATAAGCAAGAGAACCAGAAAGCAATACCAAGAAAGCGATAAAAATATACTTTGCCTGATTACGTTCAATACCTATTTTAGTTTTTCGGTAATGTTTATAAATATTATAATAGAAGAAAAAGAGATAAGTAGAGAAATAAATAAGGAAAAAATGATGCAACAACATTGCCTTTGTATGCACTCCCCATTCGTATTTAAATAAACCAGCGACAAAATAATCTGTTCTACTTAAAATAACAAAAATAAATGTTAATAAATATCCTAAATAAAGTTTTTTATTATTTTTTGCTTTCGAAAATACTAGACTGAAATGATACATCAAAATAGGAATAAAAATTACTCCTAGATATACCGTTCTATCCCAAAAAACAGCCTGCTTATCTGTCTGGGAAATAAACATCATAAATGTACTGAAAAACCAGACAATAAAAGATATGCTAAGCAGAAAAAAAATAATATTTAGTTTTGATTTTTTATTTTTTAGGAAAACAAAGATTCCTAAAGAAAGTACAAATACCGCACTAATTAAAGGCAAAAATGATAAAGTAGAAATAGACATAATACTTTCTTATATTTTAAACTTTTGTCGGCATTATGTAAATAAAAAGGGTATTTCTTAATTTTAGAAATACCCTCTTTTTCAAAATATAACGTTCATTATTTTGTCGAACGCTATTTTTAAATTTGTTAATTGCGATTTCTTATCTTTAATCTGAGTTTTTAAGCTCAGATTAAAAGAATTAATTTTTTTGCCAAAACACCTTGGAGAAGGAGGAATAATTTCTTCCCTTGTAAACAAATTGCTAATAATTTTCATGTTTGATTCATTCACTATTAGCCAATCTATTTTTTTATTACTTCTCCTAATTGCCAAAGCTTCGGCAAAACAGCCAAACGTTACGCCCTTAGTTAATCTAAACATCTTGTATGAAATTGCACCTAAAACATACTTCAGATGTTCAGAATAAGCGTTACCGGCATCTTGTCTTATGACAACGTTGCGGCATTTTTGGAATTCTTTATAGCGGAGATTAGCCGGCTCAGAAACATCAACGACTAACAATTTTTTATTTGGTTTTCTGATCAGCTCTATGCTCTCATTGTTCAGCCTAATTTTCTCGCTGTGGGTGCAAGCTACGATTGCATCAACTTTTCCCATTTCGGCAAAATTTTGACAAGTTTCAATTTTATAATTCTCAGCTACCCTCTTCAATGCAGAAGTATTAGGGCCAGCTCCGATCATATTATAGCCCATCTGACTAAGAGTTTTGACCATCATTTCGCCCAGAAAACCGTAGGGCCCTAAAATGGCTATTCGGCAAGGCGGTTTTAGTTTAGCATTTTTAATCGCCCGAAGAGTTTCTTCTCTCAAGAGGAGGAAAGTTCCGTTATCACCGATGGTAAAAGTTAATTCTGGGAAAAGCTCTTTAAGCTCTGCAGCATCTTCACCAAAAATTCTTTTGGTACTAGCCGCCAAAAGTATCACCTTAGCACCATTTCTTTTAGCCCAGAATGTCGCACTAATAAAATACTTCTTTGCCTTTTTCCGCCCTTCTTCGCTGTTAAGATCTTCCGTTACAACGTCTAGTGCTCTGGTTCGCCCAACTATTCCGTTAAGCCAATAGCGAGGACCATTAAAATGACCGCATTTTGGTCTCCACAATCCTAAAAAACGCTTTCGGTCAGTTCTGTCTCTCATATTTGAGATAAAAACTACATCTACTACAGGCTGACCCTTTAACTTCCTTAACAAAGTCCGCCAATCAAATAAAGCAACCAAACATCTCCAAGTTGCCGCCAATAAAGTTTGCAAAATTAACATAACTCCCTCCTTTTTTAAATTTTTAAATAACTATTTTTTATTCTTTTGATAATATTTTCCTACTAGCCAAATTGCCAGAGTTAAAAAAACTGGAATAGATACTATAGTTATTATCAAAAGAATTTCATTCATATCTATTTTCTTAATAGTTTGTATTATCTTATTCTTTCTCTATAACTCTGTCAAGTACTTTCTGACAAAATTTATCCACAAGCAAAAATATATTAAAAAAACCGCTTATTAAAGTGGTTTCTTAGATATAGTTAATGTAAAGTAATATCTGACAAATATCTTTTATTTCTTCTTGAAACGCCAAAGCCAATTAGCGCATTCCCCAGCATAGTCGATACCGACTCTTTTATCTTTGTAGATTTTTGGCTTAAATCCTTTATCTTCCACCCACAAGACGTTACCAGTTAAATCTAGGCCGTTATGTTTTTTTTTGGTAATTTTAAATTCGCGGCATAATTTGCCTGGGCCATCAGCTTTAGGATAATCTATTCCCCTGATTAAAACTGCTGCTGGATAGCCTTCTTTTTCAGTGACTAGATTAAGACAGTTATAAATACCGTAAATTAAATAAACGTAAGCAATACCTCCTTGTTGAAACATAATCTTGTTTCTTTCAGTTATTCCTCGAGCACCATGACTAGCCATATCTTTAAAACCAGCATATGCTTCTGTTTCAATAATTTCCCCTTGATAAATTTTACCTCGATAACGATGGATTAAAAATTTACCAATTAGATCTTGGGCAACTTTTAAAGTTGGCCTTAAATAAAAATCCCGCTTAAGTTTCATCTTAAATAAAAAAGGGTGCTCGACCGGACTCGAACCGGCAGCCACCAGAGCCACAATCTGGAGCTCTGTCCAATTGAGCTACGAGCACCATATAATAATTATACACCGATTACAAATAAAAAACAAGTATTAAATTTCAGCTTGAGACAGTCTAGCAATAAGTTCTTCTCTTGTTAATAGCTCTTCTTTTCGCTGATTCATATCTTTAAGCTTGAATTTATTTGTCTTAGCTTCATCTTCGCCAAAAATAACTAGATAAGGAATTTCTCTTTTAGCCACATAAATAATCTGCTCTTTGAGTGGAGCTTCCGAATTGCCCAAGAAAATTTCCGTGGGAACATCCGCTTCTCTTAAATCATTGGCTAAAGCCAATAAATCATCATCAAATTTTTTCTGAATTCTAGCAATAAAAACCTTAGCTGTATATTTTTTCTGCGGTAATTTACCTAATTTTTCTAAAGCTGCTATTAAACGGTCCAAACCGACAGAAGCTCCAGTAGCTGGAATTTTCTCGCCAGTAAATCTCATCATTAAATTATCAAATCTTCCTCCAGAAAAAACCGAGCCTATCTCTGGAATATCAGTCAGAGTTGTTTCAAAAACAGGACCAGTGTAATAGCCTAAGCCCCTGGCAATAGAAAGATCAAATTGCCAATTCTTTTCTGGAATTTTCAATTTAGTTAAGGCCTCTATAATTTCTTCGCATTCTTTAATTCCCTCTTGGGCAATAGAAATATCTTGAAAAAATTCTTTCAGTTCATCAATTTTGCCGGTTAACGAAAGAAATTTTTGTATTTTAGATACGCTTTCTTCTGACAAGCTTACTTCAGAATCGCTTTGCAGCTCTTTAATTACTTTTGCCAAACCAATTTTATCTAATTTATCTAATATCCTAAAAACATTTTCTGCTTTTTGCGGATCAAAACCAGTTTTTTCCGGAAGGCCATTAAGAATTTTTCTGTTATTAAATCTAATAACAAAATTCTCAATATCCAGATTTTTCATAACCTGATACATCAATTGTAAAATCTCAATATCAGCCATAACAGAATTGCTGCCAACTATATCTGCATCAATTTGAGCAAATTCCCGATATCTGCCTGATTGTGATTTTTCCTTGCGAAAAACTTTGCCATACTGATATCTTTTGAACGGCTTAATTAATTCCGGATTAGCGGCAATAACTCTTGAGAGAGGAATTGTTAAATCAAATCTCAAAGTTACATCTTGGCCTTCTTCGCCTAAATTATCCTTGAATCGATAAACCTCCATTTTAAACTCGTCTTTATCCGTGCCTAAAACAGCCGATCTTTCCAAAGAGGGAGTATCCAAAGGCAAAAAGCCAAACTTTCCCATCGTTTTTTTGATTTTATCAATAACCGCTTCTCGGGGAATCATTATTTCCGGCAAGAAATCACGAAAGCCGCCTAATAATTCCGGCTTAATTGTTTTATTTTTTTTATCCATAATTATTTTTAAATTAATATATCTATATCATAAAACAAATATTAAAAAAATCCAATCTAAAAAGTTTACTTTTTCGAGAAAAGACAGTATAATGCAGTCATGGAACAAGAAGAAATTTTACCATTAGAATTAAGAAAATTAGGATTATCAGATAAAGAAGCGCGAGTTTATTTCGCTGCTTTAGAGTTAGGATATACTTCTATGCAAAAAATTGCCCAGAAAGCCGGCATTAGCCGACCAACTGCTTATGAGGTAGTTAAGAAATTAAAGGACAAAGAATTAATTATTGAGTCTAAAGAAAAAGGCCACCATTATTTTACTGCCGAATCCCCGGACAAGCTCTTAGGAATTTTACGCCGGCAGCAGAAAGAAATCCAAGAGAAAGAAAGAGAGTTTATCAGGATTATTGCTGCTTTAAGAGCTAAATATTACTTAAAAAGCGAAAAAGAAATTAGATTTTTTCAAGAAAAAAACGGCATTGAAACTTTATTAGACGAATTTTCAACTACTTCTGCCAAACAGATCTATATCTTCATCACTGACAATAAAATCTGGCCAGCTTCGGAAAGAGAAGCTATTTACCAAAAGATCAAAAAGAGATTAGGTAAAGTTATTATTAAAGAAATTGCCAACACAAGTCAGAAATTAACCCTTCCTTATCTTAAAAGGAAAATAATTAATGAAGAATTATTTAAAGGAATTGTTATTCTTTCCGACAAAACTGTTATTCTCCTCTCTCCGGTTAAGGGATTATTAATTGAGAACAAAATTGTTTTAAAATTACTGCGGACTTTTTTCAAACAGCTCTGGCAAGAGAGATAAGAAATAGGCCATCGGCCTATTTTTTAATTCTATAAATAAAAAACCAGACAGAAGCTAAAAAGATGCCAATGCTGTCTATGAAAATATCAGTAATTGTCCCGTGGCGACCGAGAATAAAAGTTTGGTGGAATTCATCAGAGACAGCATAGAGAAGCGCCAAGATTACGGAGAATAACAAAGCCTTCCTTTGAAAAATCTTTTCTTCTGATAGAGCCCGAATAAGGAAAAGGCTTAAAATAGCATATTCAGTAACATGAGCTAATTTAGAAAGAATAAAGTTGAAGATATCGCTTTGGCCAACTTTAAGATCAGGCTGATGCGAAAGAAAAAAGATCAAGCCAGCCCAGAAAAAAACTAACAACCAATTTTTTAATCTTTGATTCATCTTAATCTTTATTTCTAAAATAATCTAAAAATTCTTTTAAAGAACCTGTATTTAAAATATCTTTTTTTTCTGCCCAGCCTCGGCGGGCAGTGGCAATGCCAAGCTTCATCATCCAAAAATGATCAATCGAATGAGAATCAGTGCCAATCGTTAATTTAGCCCCTGATTCAATAGCTTGCCGGACATTAGTATCCTTTAAATCTAGCCTGTTAAGATGCGCATTAATTTCTAAGGCCGTCTTATTCTTAACGGCTTCTTGGAAAACTTTAGTAAAATCAAATTGATATTCTTCTCTTTTTTGGATTAATCTGCCAGTCGGATGAACAATAATATTAGTTCTTTGATTCTGGATAGCGCGGATAATTCTTTTAGTCATATCTTCTTTATTCATTTTAAACCCGCTATGGACAGCCGCTAAAACAACATCCAGCTTAGCTAATATTTCATCCTTAATAGCTAATGTTCCATTAAGATTAATATCAACTTCGCATCCTTTTAAAATTTTTATGCCAGTTATCCGCTGATTGATCTTGTCAATTTCACTCATTTGTTTTAATAATCTTTTTTCTTCTAAACCATGAGCTATTTTTAAAAAGCCGGCATGATCAGTGATAATAAGATACTGATAGCCTATTTCCTTTGCTTTCTTAGCCATCTCTTCAATTGTGTTCAAGCCATCGCTCCATTCAGTATGACAATGAGTTTCTCCTTTAATATCATTATAGCTAATTAATTGAGGCAATTTTGCCTTACCTTGCATTTGTTGCAAGCCGATTTCAATTTCTCCCTGATTAGTTCTTAGCTCCGGCTCAATGTAGGGAAGGCCAATAGCTTGGTAAATTCCTTTTTCTGTCTGGCCGGCTATTCTTTTTTCTCCCTTGAATAATCCATATTCATTTAATTTAAGCTTTTTACTTAAAGCCAGCCGGCGAGTCATAATATTATGATCCCGGCTACCAGTAAAATATTGAAGAGCTGAACCGTAGCTTTCTTTTTTAACTAGGCGCAGATCGCAATCAAGCCCTTGCTGGAAACGAACTGAAGATTTTGTTTTTCCCTTCCCCCAGATTTTGACTACTTCCGGCATTTTAACAAAAAAGTCCATAACTTTTTCCGGCTGGGAAGAAACAGCTAGAATATCAATATCACCGACAGTTTCCTTCATTCTTCTTGTTGAACCAGCAACGCTTACTTGGCTCACTTCCGGCAATTCATTAAGTCTGCCTATTATTTCTTGAACGATAGGCAAGATAATGCCCAATAAAAACCGCCCTTTGTTCTGCTTAACAAATTCAATGCCTTCTAAAATATTTTTCTCTTTTTTTTCGCCAAATCCTTCCAATTTGCTTATTTTGCCTACCCGAGCTGCTTTTTCTAAATCTTTAACATTCCTAATGCCCAATTCTTTATAAAGCACCTTAATTGTCTGCGAACCTATTCCTTCAATAGCAGTTAATGCCTCAAGATCTACCGGCGATTCTTTTTTTAATTTTTGATAATCCTTTATTTCCCCTGTTTTAAGGTATTCTTCGATTTTCTCGGCAATATTTTTGCCTACTCCGGGAATATCTTCTAAGGCTGCCGATCCTCCTTCTTGATAAATCTCGCTGACATCTTTTCTGGCCGATTCTAAAACTCTGGCCACTTTCGCATAAGCGCGAGATTTAAAAGAGACATTCTCCATTTCTAGAAAATCAGCCATCCTTTTAAAAATTTGAGCTAACTCTAAATTTTTCACCATAATAAAATCTTCAAGGGCCTTTACCAATTAAGGGCAAGTGTCCTTTTTCTTTTTGTGGAATAATATCTTTAAAAATTAAGAAAGGGAGAATAGCACTTAATAATAAGAAGATAGATACACCAACAAAAACAGGAATAAAACCGATGCGGTTCGCCAAAAATCCGCCCAAGGCGCCGGCTAATCCGGTTGCCAAACCAATTAAAGCGCCCCTGACTGCCCAATCAAAAGCTTCTTTGCCTTTATCAATATGCCGAGTAAAAATAGCCGTATAAGCCGGCATGTTCATTGCTAAGCCGATAGCATAAATTATTTGCAAAAGGTAAACATGGCCTGGCGAAGTTGCAAAAACATAGCCAAAGATAGCCAGACTGGCTAAAAAATTGCCAATAACAATAAACCAAAAATCATCTTTTTCACCATGATTTTTATCTAAAAAATGAGCAAAAGGAATAATCGCCAGGGAATAAACAACCCAATAGACAGCTGAAGCAAAACCAGCCACCTCGACATTGCCACCTTCAATTTTGTCAGCGATAAAAATAGCGAAGATCGGCGTATAAAGACCATAGCCAGCAATTAAGGCAATGTCCGAAAGTATTAAGACTTGGATTATTTTGTTTATCCTTATTTTCATATTTCTAATTTAATCATAGCAAAAATTAGTCAGTAAAAGAAGAAGAATTATTTTTCGTCTTTTTTTCTTCCAGATTAGAATAAAGAGACGGTTTTTTAACGATAATCTTGTAGACATTTTCCAGAAAATCTCCTCCAGCATAGCCAATAGTAAAAGCCAGTGCTGGACTTAGATAAGATAAGCTGGAAAAATCAAGGCCGATGCCGTCAATTGACCAGACGGTCGCTAAACCGATTAAGCCAGAAACAAACATCATTAAGATAAAATAGTTTGGCCGAAAAGGAACATCTTTATAGGAAAATTGGTGTTTAACAAAACCAATCAAGCCTCTTAATAGTCCTCCGCCAAAACCAGCTAAGAGAATATATGTCATTTTTTTAAACGCAAGACTAATTTAAAATAATAAATTTGCCTTCCGTAAAATTATTGATATTAAAAACTGATTATTTTAATGACAAGTAGAAATTCTTTTTAACCCCAGCCAAATTCCTTTAAATAAACCATATTTTTCAATAGCTTGATAAGTGTATTGAGAACAAGTCGGCTGATGGCGGCAATTACCGAAAAGAGATAGAATCGGAAAATAGCCATGATCTGGAGAAATGGTTATTTGGTAAATTTTGATTAAAATTAAAATAATTTTTTTCAACATATATTTAAAATAAGCTAACCTGATGGGAAAAGTTTTTGCGTTCTTTATCTTCAAAAATGACAACTTTGCCAAATTCTCCGTCATAGCCAGGCTCAATACGAACTTTTCCTTTTTTGACTCGGTCTATTCCTTCAGCTATTTCTGCCGAGCTGACTTCTTCTATTTCTTTTTTACCGGTTTCTAATAAAATTTTCATTTCATTGCCAAAACGCCTTATCAAATTTTTGTACTCTTCGTTAACAGTTTTGCTGCCAGCACCTACTCCTTTAGCTTCGGCAATAATTTCACCCAAGGGAATTATTTTTCTAAAAGGAATTGCTAGTGAAGGTTTTTCTCCTTTTTTTCTATTTGCCAAATCTTCAATCCGGTGAAGAACTCCGATAGTTAAATTTCGGCCGCATTGAGGACAAATATTTTTTAATTTTCTTGTTTGCTTAGGTTCCAGACTAACATGGCAATTTCGATGGCCGTCATAATGATACTTGCCTTCTTCTGGAAAAAATTCAATAGTCTCTAAAAACCTTTCTGGGTTTCTTTCGCGAATAGCGCGGGTAATTCCTCGATAGCTCAAATTGCTATCAAAAACATTAGCTTCTCTGCCTATTTTTTGTGGAGAATGAGCATCGCTGTTGCTGATTAAAGTTATTTTGTCTAGAGAAGAATTTTGCCAGCTATGAGAAGGATCGCTAGAAAGGCCTGTTTCCCCGGCATAAACATATTGAGAGTATTCCTCAAAGCATTCTTCCAAAGAGTCGAATCCAGACATTGAGCCAAAGAGAGAAAACCAAGGAGTGTACATGTGTGCCGGGATAATCATGCATTCGTCAGAAATGCTTAAAACAATTTTCAATAATTCTTTGGCATCCAGTCCTAATATCGGCCGGCCGTCAGATTTAAGATTGCCAATCCAGCTTAAGCGAGTATTGATTTTTTCCACAGTTTGGAAATCAGGCGCTAAAACTAAAATATGTATTTTTCGAACTCGATTATTCTTAGAATAAACACAGCTAATCTCACTGGTTAATAAAAATCGCGGACTATTATCTTCGTTGTTGCTATTGTGATTAGGCAACCAATCATTATCTAGAATCGAAGACTTTTTTATCTTTTTTAGCTTAAACAAACCTGGCTCGGTCGGTTCTAGTTTATGCTTAAGCTCTTTCAGCCAAAGAGGGTGCGTAAAATCACCCGTTCCTAAGACCTTAACCCCCTTAATTTTTGCCCATTTATTTAAATTTTCTATATCCGCATCTCTTGAGGTAGCTCGCGAATATTTAGAATGAATATGTAAATCAGCAATAAAACTCATATTTGTTGTCTTGCCATTTTTAAACGAAGCAACCGGAGAAAGAAAGAACTCATGGCAAGCCACAAGGATCAATCGATTAATCTAATAGCCTCCTTCGGAATGACATTAAAAATATTTTAATAGATGTTATTTATTTTTAATTAAAAGAATCAGCCTCAATTAACAAAATCATTTCCAGTCTCGTAGTAATCTCTTTCTTGGTCATTAACGATAAAAACCTGATTCCAAGAATAATTTTTTCCGGCAAACTGTTCAGCTGTCAAATTAAGATGATGCTTAATAGCTTGGCCTTGGGCTTCATCAACTTCTTCCAAAGAGTAAATTCGGTAGTCATTGATTGATCGATAAAGATCAGAAGTGATATATGAGCTGACTATTTCTGGATCTACTTCAATAATACTGTCCCAATTAAAGTGTTGATACATATCAAAAACAGCTGGGTTAAAAATATGTCTTTTGAAAGGCGGTTTGATGATATAAACTCGGTAATCGCCTCTACCTCTGACAAGCTTCCCTTCTGGCAAAGATGCCTGCGTCATATCCGGGCCAAGCTGATATTGTTCTAATTCTGATTGAGAAACAGTTATTTCGCTGTTGGGCGTTAGACCATAAGAAAGAAAAACTTCGACGCTCGTTATCCATCTTCGTTGATTATTAACGACTAAATAAATTTTATCACTTCCTGCCGTAGTAATAATTTTACCCTCGTTAGTTGACGGAAGAGAAGTAGCACTACAAGAGCCGCAATCCTGAGAACAGCTCTGGCAAGTTTCATTATTATTGCAGGAACCATCTCCGCAAAACGGCTCAACAATTGTTTCATCAGCAGTTGTGGTAAAATTATTATCTCCGCTAGAAGTTAAATTGCCTGCTGAATCTTTAGATTTAATTCTGTAATGATAAATTGTTTCAGCCGATAATCCAGTTAGGGCAACCGAATGAGAAGTAACCAAATTATTATCCAGGCTAGTTTCTAGGCCATAAGTGCTAGTTTTTCCATATTCTATTTGCGAGCTAGCTGATTCGTTAGTTCTCCAGTTAACTATAGCTGACGAATCGGTTATTGAAGTGATTGAAATTGAAGAAATAGTCGGCGGAGTGACATCTCCGGTAGGTCCACTATCTTTGTTATAAGTAGTAGCGCTAACTGAACTTGACTGACTGCCTAGATTGCCAGCAGCATCATAAGCGGCAACGGTATAACTATAAGTTGTTCCAGCTTGAAGTCCGCTATTAACATAACTTGTCTGAGCTGTACTTGCTAT
>CAZVUG010000004.1:0-27067 GCA_964629675.1 uncultured Candidatus Saccharibacteria bacterium | reverse complement strand
TTATACGCTGTCGCGAAGCAAAGCGAGCGACAAGGATAACAGCGACGGAGTCGCGGACATTATTCGCTATAGCGAGCGAAGCGAGTGATAGCGAATAACTCGTTTTTATACGATATATTTTCATAAACCTAACAATAATTTGTACATTATACGAAATTATGATAAGTTTAAATCATATCAAAACTATATTAATTGTAATATTTTTCAAGGATTTATGCAAACAGAATTTCAAAAGACAGAACGCGAAATGAAAATCAGAAATTATAGTCCCAAAACTATAAAAAGTTACCTTTATGGTTTACGGAAATATTTTTCTTTCAAAGGTAATGATCTCACTGATCTTAATCAGGAAAACATTAGAGATTTTTTACTGCACTGCGAGAAAAAACATATCTCCCCTCAAAGCAGAAATTTGTTTCTAAACGCTATTAAGTTTTATTACCGTAATGTCGTTAGAAATCCACAGAAGCTTGAGATCCAATCGGCCAAAAGGCCAAAGAGCTTGCCTACGGTGTTGTCTCGAAGTGAAGTAACTAAAATTTTGGAATCTCTCAAGAACGCTAAGCATAAACTTTTATTGTCGCTTGCTTATGGAGCAGGTCTGCGGGTGAGCGAAATTATTGTGTTAAGAGGACAAGATTTGGATTTTGAAGAGCTAATAGTGCATATTAAGCAAGCAAAAGGTCAAAAAGATCGAATAAGCGTGATACCAACTAGTTTGATTGATGGCTTAAAGAATTTAATCGCTGGGAAAGATAAAAATGATCTTGTCTTTGCAAGTGAACGAGGTGGAAAACTTACTACAAGAACAGCTCAGAAAGTTTTTGAAAATGCCTTACGCGACTCAGGTATTAAAAAAGATGCCACTTTTCATTCGCTTAGGCATTCCTTTGCTACCCACTTATTGGAAAATGGGACAGATGTACGGTTTGTCCAAGAGTTACTTGGTCATCAAAATATCAGAACAACGCAGATTTATACGCATGTCACAAATCCTAAACTTAAGAATATTAAAAGTCCATTATGATAAAAATAAGGGGAGCCAGCTTTTGGCTAGTCCCTTCGGGGCAAGATAAAAAATTCCAATTTGCGCTTAAAATCGGCTGGCGAGCCCTCGCGGAGAGTGAGCCAACAAAAACATTTTCTAACTAGCGGAGAGGACAGGATTCGAACCTGCAAGTCCCGAGGGACGCTGGTTCTCCAAACCAGTGCCTTACCATTCGGCGCACCTCTCCAAGATATTTTTATCAATAAGATAAAATTAACATTATTATATTTTTAAAAAATTATTTAAGAATAATTATATTTTCATTCCCCGTAAAGCTTTTATCCTTTCTTCTGTCGGCGGATGAGTCATAAAAAGCTTATTTATCTTCTTACCTCTAAATGGATTAGCAATATACATATGAGCTGTAGCTTTATTGGCTGATTTTAATTCAGTTGGATCTCCAGAAATTTTTTCCAAAGCTCGGGCCAAGCCTTCTGGATAACGGGTCAAAAGAGCACCGCTAGCGTCAGCTAGAAATTCTCTTTTACGAGATACGGCTAACTGGATTAAAGTTGCAAAAAGAGGAGATAAAACAGCTAGAATAATGCCGATGATAAACATAATTAGTCCTAATTGCCCTCCTTCACGATTATTTCTACGACCGCCAATAAAATTCCATCTTAAGAACCAGTCAGAGATTAATGCCACCATCCCTACCAAGATAACTACTATAGTTTGCAATAAAATATCGCGATTGCCAATATGACTTAATTCATGAGCAATTACCCCTTCTAATTCAGATCGTTCTAATTTTTCTAAAAGGCCTCTTGTAAATACTACTACTGCATGTTTCGGGTCGCGTCCAGTAGCAAAAGCATTCATCGCCGATTCTTCAATAATATATATTTTGGGCAAGGGCAACCCAGCAGTAATACAAAGATTTTCAACTAAACGATATAATTCTAAATTATCTTCCTTTTTAATTTGACGAGCATGACTGATTTTTAAGACAATCTTATCTGAATACCAATAAGAGAAAAAGCTCATTAAAGAGCTAAAAACCACAGCTATAACCAAAATAATTGGACTGTTAAACTGATAAGAAAAAACCCATCCTAAACCAATAATAAAAATCAAGAAAAGTCCAATTAATATCCAGGTTCTGCGGATATTTTGATCTTTATGGGTATATAAAGTGGCCATTAAAATTCTACTTTAACTGGATTTTTGGCGGCTTCTTCTTCTAATTCAAAAAAGTCCTTTTCTGCAAATCCTAAAAATCCAGCCATCAAGTTATTAGGAAATTTTTGAATCTTAATATTAAAGTCTCTAACATTCCCGTTATAAAAGCGTCGAGCAGCTTGAATTTTATTCTCTGTATCAGATAATTCTCTTTGCAGCTCTAAAAAATTCTGATTAGCTTTTAAATCAGGATAATTTTCGGCTACAGCAAATAATGATTTTAATGTTCCGGCTAAATTATTCTCAGCTTGAGCTTTTTCTGCTGGAGCTTGGGCATTTATAGCTCGGCTGCGAGCTTCGGTTACTTTTTCAAAAAGCTCCCGTTCATGCTGAGCATAGCCTTTAACTGTTTCGACTAAATTAGGAATCAAGTTATAACGCCTTTTTAATTGGACATCAATATCTGACCAAGCTTCTTCGGTTCGATTCTTTAATTTAATTAGACCGTTATAGACAGCTATTAGCCAAAAAATAGCTATAGCAATTACACCGATAACAATCCATAAAGTTGTACTCATATTTTAATTCTCCTTTCTTTTTTTATTATATAAGAAAAACAGCTCCCTAGCAACTTTATTGCCAGATAGAGCTGTTTTTATCATTATTTTACTTTCAATTACATCATTCCTGGCATACCAGTAGCAGGCATTGCATTATTGCTTTCTTTCTCAGCTATGTCAGTTACAACTGCTTCTGTTGTTAGTAACATTGCTGAAGCAGATGAGGCATTTTCCAAGGCAGAACGAGTTACTTTAGTAGGATCTATCACACCAGCTTCAAATAAATCTTCATATTTATTCTTAGCTGCGTTATATCCATAACCTCCGCTGCCTTTTTTAACTTCGTCAACAACGACTGCTCCATCTTGGCCAGCGTTATAAGCAATTTGCCTTAATGGTTCTTCTAAAGCTCTTCTCAAAATATTTAAGCCAATTTTTGCATCTCCGCTTACCTTAACATCTTTTAATCCTTTTATTGATCTAATTAAGGCAACTCCGCCGCCAGGGACAACTCCTTCAGCAACTGCTGCTCTGGTAGCTGCTAAAGCATCTTCGGTCTTAGCTTGTTTATACTTTTGTTCTGATTCCGTAGCCGCACCTACTTTAATTATAGCAACTCCGCCAGATAATTTAGCCAAACGTTCCTGTAGTTTTTCCTTGTCAAAGTCAGAATCGCTTTTGCTTATTTCATTTTTAATTTGATTGATTCTATCTTCAATATCTTGTTTTCTCCCCTGGCCTTCGACAATAGTCGTATTTTCTTTATCTGTAATAACTTTGCGGGCTCTTCCTAATGATTTTAATTCAGTATTTTCTAATTTTAGGCCAACTTCTTCTGATATTACCTGGCCGCCAGTTAATGAAGCTACATCTTGAAGCATTTCTTTCTTCCTGTCGCCAAAACCAGGCGACTTAATTGCTAAAGCATTAAAAGTGCCTCTCAATTTATTTACCACCAGAGTAGCCAAAGCATCACCTTCGACCTCTTCAGCAATAATAACAATATCTTTCTTGCCGCTTTGGGTTATTTTTTCCAATAAAGGTAGAATTTCCTGGATACTGGAAATTTTTTTGTCAGTAATCAAAATATACGGATCAATAAATTCAGCCTGCATCTTTTCAGTGTTAGTAATCATATAAGGAGAGATGTATCCTTTGTCAAATCTCATTCCTTTAACAATTTCTTTAGAGAGGCCTAATGTCTGCGATTCTTCGACAGTGACTACGCCGTCTTTGCCAATTTCCTGAATTACTTCAGCAATCATGCTGCCAATTTCTGAATCTTCAGCAGAAATAGTAGCAATTTGAGCAATTTCGGCTTTATTAGAAATCTTTTTAGAAATCTTTTTCAGAGCTTCAACAACAGCTTTAGTCCCTTTTTCAATTCCTCTTTTCAGACCTAAAGGATTAGCTCCAGCAGTAACATTTTTAAGACCTTCGGTGATGATAGCCTGAGTTAACAAAGTCGCTGTTGTTGTCCCGTCCCCTGCAACATCATTAGTTTTACTGGCTACTTCTTTGACAATCTCTGCCCCGGCATTTTCTATTTTATCTTTTAATTCAATTTCTTTAGCAATAGTTACACCGTCATTCGTAATTTCCGGTGAGCCAAAGCCTTTTTCTATGATTACATTTCTGCCTTTTGGGCCAAGAGTCACTTTAACTACATTAGCTAATTTATCTACGCCTTTTTTGAGCTGGCGCCTAGCTCTTTCATTAAATCTAATTTGTTTTGCCATAATTTTTAATTCTAAATGCTAATACCTAAATTCCAAAAATATTTTTAGAAATTAGAAATTAGAAATTAGAAATATCTATGTTTGACTTTATTCGAAAACGGCCAGAATATCTTCTTCCTTAGCAATTAAATAATCTTTATTATCAATTGTTATCTCGCTAGGACCATATTTTGTAAAGATTACCTTATCGCCTTTTTTAACATTCATTGGCTTATCAGGTAAGCCTGGACCAACAGCAATAACTTTGCCTTGTTCTGGCTTTTCTTTATCAGCTGTATCAGGCAAGATAATTCCTGATTCAGTTTTTTCTTCTTTAGAAATAGGTTCAATTAATACTCGATCTGCTAAAGGTTTTATGTTCATTTTTTTAAACGGCTAATAATCAATAAAAAACAATAAAAAATTTTATTGCCTGTTATTAATTAACGCCTCTCCTTTAAATTTAATTTCATTTTAGTCTAATATTCTCAGATTGTCAACCAGGCAAATATCTTAAGCGATTAATCCCGAATCTTTTTCATGACTCCAATTAACCATTCCCAATTTTTTCATTTTTTGATTATACTTTTCCAAAATTTTTTTCTCTGGAGAACTTGGGTGAAACTCCAGTTGCTTATTATTAACAACTACTCTGCCTCCGGATTGATAAGTTAAAGGATCTTTATTAATTCTTTCTGACTGTACTTTCTTGAGAAAAATTTCAAACATATCACCAATTTTTCTATTCAGCAAAAATTCTCCTGTTTTTCTTATTGCTGATAATGATTTATTAGATTTAATTTGATTTAAATAATTACCTCCCCGAAAGCCAAAAAACAAATAATTATTCAGCCAACTATTTTGCTTTTGAATTTTTTTTCTTAATTCGCATGGACGAGCTTCCCACAAAGAAACAAAGTGCGAATAGGTCTGGGCATTGTATAAGCTTTTGAAGGGTATTTCTAAAGATTTCTCGGTTAAATAATGATTCAGGCATAAGCGATTTTTAGTTAAAAGGCCATGCCGGCGCCAACCAATTAATTGAGTAAATAAAGTCACAAGAATCCGGCAAGTCCAAATGCGCCCTTTTTTTGTAATAATCAGCAAGTCTATATCTGATTCCTCTTTCGGATTATTAATAGCTAGAGAGCCGCTAACAATAACCATTTTGATAAAAGGAATCATTTGCAGCATTTTAATCATCTTTCTTGCTTTTTTCCATTTTTCATCAGCAATTTTTTGCCGATTAATTCTTTCTCGAATAATATTTTTTCTTCCTTTTAAAAAATAAAAGCCGTTTTTTTGTTCAATATTATTTTTTAACTCCAAATTATTTTCTAAATGATACAAAATTTCTGAAAGTTTAACTGTTTTGCCTTGATATTCTTCCTCTTTTTCCTTGGACTTAATCAAGTGCGCAAATATTTCCCAACTAGTTAGCGGACGATCTAAAACATCATAATAAACCAAAGTAGCTAAAATCGATTTTCCCAATCCATTCATATATTTATCATACTCTAATTCTTAGAAACAAAAAAGTATTTATTCTAAGATAAATACTTAATTTCATTTAAAAATTAATTAGCAATTTATATCTGTTTTTAATCCTAAAGCAATTGCTTTGGCAATTCGATTGCTAACAATTGATTTCTTACTCGGTACTACTTTGATGTTTTTAATCTGTTTCAGGCTAATTTTATTCTTTTTTAAAAAATTATCAATTTTAATTAATAAAGTTTCACTTAATTGATAAAGGCCTTCCCAGCTATGCTTGGCTATTTTTTTCTTTTTATCTTCTAAAATTAAAGATATTTTTTCAGTAGATAAATCAATAATTAAATTAATCATATTTTATTTAATAAATAATCCCGATGTTCATAAAAATAATCAGCTGATTCTTTGATTTTTTTCTCTAAATCTGATTGGCTTAAATCATTGCCATTTTTAAAAAAAGAAGCAACTCGACCAAAATAAAAACATCCTAATGCTTCAATTATTTCTTTAGAATAACCATTTTGCTGATAATTATAAATAAAATCATAAACTATTCTTACCCAAAGTTCTAAAGTAATTTCTCCTTCTTTGTCTTGATAAATTTTATCTAAATCTTCTTTAACTGGCTGACTTAAGGTTTCTCTTGCTAATTTTTGGCAAAAAGTTAAATTCTCTAAGAAGTTTTTTCTAAATAATTCCTTAGGCAGATCAATGCTATCTAAAACTGGTAAAGATTCTCCGCCAATAATTTCCGGCCTTTCGATTTTTTTTCTGCTTTTTATTTGATCTAAATTATCTAAAATTATATTAAACAATGTTTCTGTCACCTGGAAGAACATTGGCCCAAGCTTAGGAGCAGAAAGATTGTGTATTTTTGAATCTAAATTTACCTGAGCTATCTTAAAACCTTTCAGAAAAGCATTTAAACTCATGAAAATATCTATGCCAAATTGATAGATAGACGCCGTCCACTCTTCTTTTAGCCACTGCTTAATCATTTTCTGTGAAAAAGAAAAATCTCCGCCAATTGGCTGGCGCAGATCTAAACCAAGCAAACCATAGACTAGAGGGTAAACTAGATGATTAGTAATAGTAGCATCATCCCGGCAGCGAATGTAATGAGGAGAAATAAAATCGTAACCATTTAAAATTGGTTCAGCCATTTTTTTAATCCAATCTATCTGAATACTCCTTAAATCAGCATCTAATACTATGATTACCCTTCCTTTTAAATCAAGAGCTTGAGAAAATAAATTATGGAAATTGCGACCTTTTCCTTTAATATCTTTTTCCGTACTAACATACATGCGTGGAGTCTCTGAATGATTATTAAAAAACGCCTCTTTAGTTCCATCAGGCGAATTGTTATCAACGTTAATAATAACGCTTTTTTTATTAGGAAAATATTTTCTTAATCCTAAATCAGACTGGCTCACCACAAAACTTATTGTGTCAGACTCACAATAAGAAGGTATACCGACAATTATTTCAGCTTCTTTTACTTTTTGGGGATTAATGACTATCATTCAATCTATTAAATTTTTATTCTTTTAATTAAGATAACACAAATTCAAAAATTAAATCAATATCAAATGATTTTCAGCCTATCTATTACTTCTTTAATTATCCAATCAGGAGTGGAAGCTCCAGCAGTAATGCCTACTTTATTTTTATCATCAAACCAATCATTCATTATTTCTTTACTTGTGCTGATTAAATAACTATGAGGATTAATTTCTAGGCTAATTTGGTAAAGGCGATTTGTGTTAGCGCTACTCCTAGAACCAATTACTAGAACAATATCTTTATCTCTAGCTAATTCTCTTACCTCTTTTTGCCTGCTGCGAGTAGCTTCACAAATAGTATTGAATATTAAAATATCTTTAATTCTTTTCTTAATTTCTTTTTCTATTTCTTGAAATTTTTCGAAATCTTGGGTAGTTTGAACAACTAAGCCGTACTTTTTTTGAGAATCAATCTTTATCTTTGCCAATTCTTCTTTCTGGGAAAATATAATTCCCTCTTCGTTGGCAGCACCATTGATTCCTTTAACTTCTATATGAGAAGCATCACCAAAAATTAAAACAATTCTTTCTTGCTGTTTTAAAAATTTAGCTAAATTTTGCACTCTCAAGACTTTTGGACAAGTTGTATCAAGAACTTCCAAATTTTCTCGAGAAATCAATTCTTCTTTGACTAAAGGGCTAATCCCATGAGCAGTTATAATTAGAGTTCCTTCGTTTGCTTCTTTCAGATCATTAATGATTTCCATTCCTTGGGCAACTAATTTTTTAATTACTTCTTCGTTGTGAACTAAATGGCCGTAGATCTTAACTGGCTTCTGCATTTTATCTAAATTATCTTCCACCATTGCCAAAGTCCTTTTTACGCCAAAACAGAAACCTGCATTTTGAGCTATTTCAATTGATAATTTACTTGAATTCATACAATTTACTAGAAAAGATTTTTTAAGACAAAGATTATTAATACGTTAATAAATTTTTTATTTAACCTTTAGATAGTCTGTAATTAAAATATAGAGAGGTCCTATAAAAATATAAAATAATTTCATTATTAAAGGTGCGTGGATTATCCCTAAATCCAATAAACTTGGGAAAGAAGTTATTAGTCTAATATTAAGCAAATAATATCCGATATATTCAACTAAAAATAATCCAATAAGATAGATAAAGGAAATTTTAATAAATCTGTGTTTTCCTTTAATTTTTTCATAAATTTCTCTTAAAATAACTAGACCAAACGCAAAACAAGTTAAGGGGAAAATATTTATTTTCCCAATAATTAGGTTAGTAGTATTATATTCATAAAAATAATAAGAGCACCAAGCTATCGAGATTAAAAAAGCTATAATTAATTCTTGCCCAATTTTCTCTTCGTAGATTACGTACCCCACTAAAAGTAACAAAGAGAAAAAGATTACTATTACCTGTTTTATATCAATAAAAAAAGAAAATAAAACAGCAAATATTACTAGAGGAATAAACCATTGAATTAACTTCTTTGTTTTTTTCATCTTATTTTTTTAATTTTTAAAATTATTAAGTTGCTCAAGCATTTTATTTTTTTCCGAGTAATTAGTCTTCGTTAATCTGATAATTCTATCAAAAAATTTAATAGTAGAATCATAAGTAGGTTTATCTACTGGATAAGGAGTAGCATCTTTACCTCCATGAGCAAAAGAATAGCGAGCTGGATCTTGATAAGAAGGTTTAGCTCCATAAATTATTTCACCAATTAAACTTAAAGCACGAATTGTTTTAGGGCCAACTCCCGATAAAGATAAAAGCTTTTCGTAACTTTCAGGACTTTCGTAACAAACTCTAGCCAAGATTTTCTCTAAATATTTGCTTTTTGAAAAATCCTCGTTAATAACTGGATGATATTTAAATTCCTTATTTTCTAAATTAAGTAAATTAATTGCTTTTCCTTGGTATTTCATTTTTGCCATTTGAGACAATTTTGAAGAATGTTTCCTTAAGATTTGAATATCTTTTATTAATCCTTTGTAATTTCCCTGAACCATTTCAGTGCTTACTTCTCTATTTTTCGTACTTTTTTTAGAAGTTAAATCTAGAGTAGGCATTCTTAATTGTTGGCTGCTAATTCCTGAATGAGGTTCGCAAACCAAATCTTTAACTTCGGCAGAATGCCAATGATAACGCCGAGCACTTTTATTTTCAACATTCATTCCTTGCTGAACAACAGTCCAAAATCCGTTTCTAGAAAAGAAAAAACTGTGATGATAAATTTGGAAATTATCTTGAACTAGAGAGCTATCTACTTTAGCTGCCATTTTAGAATTATAAATTAAAGAGCGGCTATTTTCTTCACTAATACCGCTCTTTTCGCTATGCATTTTTATCTCATCAGGCGTTTTTAGAGAAGTTTTACCCTTGCCTCCACAAATAAAAATTCCTAAATCATTTTCTCTCCCTCTGAGAGATTCCTTTAAAGAAGCTGTCAGAATAGTTGTTAATCCAGAAGCATTCCAATCAAAAGCAAGAACTGTTCCTAAGGATTGAAACCAAACTGGGTCTCCTATTCTTTTAATAAATTGATCCGGCCCATACTCCTCTATAATCACTTCTACTATTTGCCGACCAAGCCTAACCATCTTTTCAAACAACCATCCAGGACATTTGCCATAGTCTAAACCAAATGTAGCAATCCCTCTTTCAATCATGCTAATATTCTTCGTCAATGTATAACTGAGCGCCCGAAATAGCAAAATCATCTGCTTCTTGTTGAGTTTCAAATTCTCGCTGCCAAGATAGAGGACTAATTGGTTCTTCAGGAGATTCATCTACAGCCGTAATTTTTGAGCAAGGCACCCATTTAGCTGATTCATTTTGATAAGAATCAGCTTCAATTTTATAACCACGATGAAATATTTCTGTTGGCATATTTTATTCCTTGAATATTTTATTTAAAAGATTATCACGACCTATTTTTTCCTTAGCTGAATAAGCAATAATTTCGCTATCGCCAACTTCTTTTTTAATCTTTTCTAGCTGCTTGTTTAAATCACTCTTTTTAACTTTGTCTATTTTATTTGCTAAAATGATAAATGGATAATTTTTCTCTTTTAATAAATTAAGCATTTCTTCATCAAAATTATTTAGGCCAGTTTTGGCATCAATAATAAGGATAACTTTTTTAAATTTAACTCCAGAGCGAAATAGATACCAGAGAATCATCCTTCTTATCTTTTCTTTCTGTTTCAAGGACACTTTAATAAATCCATAGCCAGGCAAATCTACGAAATATATTTTTCGATTAATTAAAAAAAAATTAATTTGCTTTGTTTTGCCAGGCAAAGAGCTAGATTTGACTAGATTTTTTCTCTTGACTAATAGATTAATAACGCTTGATTTGCCTACATTAGATCGGCCGATAAAAGCAACTTGGGGAATTCCGTCTTCTAATATTTTATTCGTTCCGATAATTCCTTTGACAAATTCAGCTGTCTTGATTTCCATAAAAAGATTACCTTAATTTTCTTTTTGGTTTTTCGTTAATTCTTTTTTTATTTCGATAAATTGGTTTTCTAATTTTTTTAGGTTTTCTCTACTTTCTTTAATTAATCCTGCTCCTTCTTTAACAATTTCCAAAGATGACTCTACATCAATTTCTTCCTGCTCGTCAAACCAATTAATAATTTCTTCTAATCTTTTTAATGAATCTTTTAATTTGTTTTTTTCCATAAATTTATTACTTTTGATTTTATTTGCCCGTCAGCCAGGCGCACTTTAATATTTTCACCTTCTTTTATTTGTTGAATACTTTTAACAACTTTACCTTTTGCCAAGGTAATACTGTAACCTAATTTTAATTGATGCAAAGGGCTAGCAATTTTTAATCTTTTTTCCGTTTTATCTAAATAATCATTAGTTTCTTTCAAATTTTCTTGAAATTTCCACAGAAGAGATTCTGAAAAAATATCTATTTTTCCAAAAATATTCTTTATAGCATATTCTACCATCTCTATTTTATTAATCAATTGCTGCTTTAATAAATCAAAATGTTTAAAAATCAAACCTGCCTTTTGGCTTAGTCTCTGATTATAAATTTCTAATCGGTGCTTATCTCTCTCTAAAATTTCTTGATACTGATAAATAATATCCCGCTCAAAAACCTTTATATTATTTAAAGCATTATCCCAGGAATGGTTTAGAACTGTTGTTACAGCCGTTGGTGTAGAGACCATTAGATCTGCTGCCAAGGAAGCTAAGGGAACATCTTGATCATGGCCGATCCCGCAAATTACCGGCACCTGAGAGTCAGCAATTTCTTTTACCAAAATCTCGTTATTAAAGGCCTGTAAACTTTCTAAACTGCCGCCACCGCGAATAATAATTAAAACTTCAATATCTTTATCTTTGAAATATTTAACCGCCTTAATTAAATCCTTAACAGCAGTCTGCCCTTCTACTCGAGAATTGAAAAAATTAATCTGATAGCCATATTGCCCAAGATTATTTAAAAAATCATGAATAACTGCTCCTGTCTCAGAAGTAATTAAGCCAATTTTCTGGCAAAAATCAGGAATTAGTTTTTTACGTTCTGGGGAAAATAATCCTTGCTCTTCTAATTTATTTTTCAACTCCTGATAAGCTTTTTTAAGAGCGCCCTCGCCAACTAATTCTGCTGTAGAAGTTCTAAAATTAAATCTTCCGCTTGGCTTATATATATTAGGGAAACCTTCAACAATTATCTCCATTCCTTCGGCAAATTCAATTCCGCTTAGCTGATAATCTCTAAACCACATGAAACAGCTTATTAGACTTTCATCATCCTTGTCTTTTAAAGAGAAAAATAAATAGCTGTCTCTAATGCTTAAACTGCTAATTTCACCTTTAATCCTTGCCTCTTTTCCTGCCAAGTTATTATTTAATTGATCTAAATAGCTGCTAACTGTATAGATTTCTGCTGTTTCTTCTGAAGATTCTTTTTTCATTAATTTTTATTAAATATTATTATTTTCCGCTTTCAGCAAGTTTTCTATATTCGCAATATTCACAATTTTCACTAGCTGCCGGAATTTGATCAGAATCTAGACATTTTTTAATTTCAAAAATAGTCGGCTCAACCCAGCTGTCATTTCCTTGATAAGGAATTATTGTCAATTCAAATTCTAATCTTCCATCAAATTCAGGCCTATTTTTGCCAGCATTAGCAAAAACAAAATAGCCCGTATCAGAAACTTTAAAATTCAAATGGCGAAAAATCCACTGATAAATTTCCATTTGTCTTTTATATCCTTGTTTATATTCATCTTCCAAAGAAATTTGTTTGCTAGTGCTAGTTGATTTATAATCAACGATTAAAAGTTCTTTATTCTGATTAAGCCAAATATCATCAACAATACCGCAGATTTCTAAATTAGTTTCTTGGTGTAAAAATTTAGCTCCAACGTATTGATAAAAATCATCTCGCCAAACAGGCAGATCAGGATGGTCAAAAGGAATTGCGTCAATACCATATTGCTCCATCAGTTTATGAGGCTTTTTGTTTTTTCTTAATAAATCGAACTCATTTTTTAAAAGCTGATCAACCGCTGAATTTAAAGAAAAGCCAGGCATGCTTGGCCGAGGCAAGCCCATTTTTCTATCTAAATAAAAACAGCGGGGACATTCTAAAAATAAGTCGATTTTTGATCGGCTAATTCTAAAAGGCGTTCTCGAGCCAGGTTGATAGATATTTCTTATTCTTTGGTGATATTTGTTCATTTTGCTTAAAAACTTGACAAAATTATTAAATTATTATAAAAAATATATATTATTAAAAAAGCGAGGGGTATTAAAAATATGTTTAAAAAATTAAATAAAAAATATCTTATTTTAATATTAGGATTATTTACAACCATATCCCTGTTTTTAGCTTTTCAAGTGCAAAATTCAACAGCAACTCATTTTAGATGCGGGCTCATCGGCTATTGGAGATTTGAGTCTAACTACGGCCGAGTTGCTTATGATAGTTCTGGCAACAATTATGATGCTTACGCAAATATCAAAAACGTTTTATGGGGAATTAAAGGTAGAGTCAATGAAACTACTATTTTTTATGGCGATAGGTATTTTACTGCTGGAGATATAGATGATTTTGACTTTAATCAATCTGACAGTTTTACTTTAACTGCTTGGGTCAAATTAGATGAAAATATCAAGAATTATCGAGCAATCTTAGGAAAAGCTGATTCTTCATCAAAGAATGGTTATGCCTTAAGGCATATAGAGAATGGCCATCTTGGCTTATTATTAGAATCAACTGATAGTAATAAAGAAATTAATTTAATTGCTGACAAAGATTATCGAGATAAGCAATGGCATCATCTAGCTGGCATAGTCAATCGCAATAATCAAACTGCCTATTTATATGTTGACGGCATTTTGCAAGATAAAGCAAGAATTCACGAATTAGGAACTTTAGTTAATGATAATCATTTTAACATTGGCGGCCTTAACAATAATTCTGTCTTTTTTGAAGGTCTTCTTGATGAAGTGCGCATTTATGACAGAGCTCTCCCTGAGTTAGAAGTCCGCGATATCTTTTTAGAAGAAAACGCAGAATTTGTCTACAATCTTTATCCAGCAGGAACTCTTTTAAGAGCATCTAATTCTTATAAAGTCTATTATATCAACCACGACTTAGAGGCAAAATGGATTATTAACCAAGAAGTTTTTAATCTTTATCATAATGACTGGAAAGACGTTATTGTTGTATCCCCTTCTGTCTTAGATTATTACCCGACTGTTTATTTAATAAGAGCTAATGGCGATAAAAAAGTTTATTACATTGAAGGAAAAACTAAGCAATGGATTAAAACTCCCGAAGAATTCATCCAAAGAGGATTTGCCTGGGACGAAGTTGACCCAGTCCTTTTTGGGGAAATATCTCAATATCAAGACGTTAAATAAGCTTAATTATCTCTGCCAAATAAGATTTTAGCTTCTTTAATTAAAGGATCTAGATCATTCTTCGGAATTTTATTCTTTTGGGAAAATTTTTGCAGATCAATTTCTAAAATATCTCTGGCTAATATTAAATTCTCTTGAATAAAAATGTTAGCCAGATTTTTATTTAAAGAAGGTAAAATAGTTATCGGATAAAAATCATTTTGGTCGATTATTTTCTCTAACCCTTTTGATTGAGGATATTTCCAGCCAAGAAGATCCAGACCAACACATTTTGCATACTTGCTTGCTGATTTAGTAAATTTTGCGTTAGTTGCCAGAATATTTTTTATTTCAAAATCCTTAAAATCTTTTTTGCTAAATAAATTCCCTTTTTCTAAATCTAACATTTTAGCTCGATATGCTAGAACTGTTCCGGTGTGGACTAATCCTTCCTCTAATAAATGCCTAAATTTACATTCGCCAATATAGATTATTCCATCTTTTTTAGCCAAAAAATCAATTTCATAATCTAAGCAATTGCCAGGAAGATATAAATTTATTTGTGTCTCGTATCCTTGTTTATTAAAAATTTCAGCGACAAACTTTTCAAAAGGAAATCCGCTCGGACCTAATTTTCTCATTCCTTCTTTTAAAGAAAAGATTATTCCCAAGCGAGGATTTTTTTTATTTAAAAGTTCTTTAATTTTTTTGAAAATTTTCTCTGTTTTAATGCCTGGATAAAATTCTTTCTGGATAATTTCGCTGATTTCTTGAGCTAATTCTTTTGAGGCTCCTATTCTCCTAGCGCTTTGATAAACTTTTTGGGCAGAAAATAGTTCTTCTTCCTTTTGGTAATTAATAACGTAATTCTTTTGCGACAGTTTGTTCATATTTTAATTTATCTCGAAAATTTTATTCCTTTCCTTGAATCCCTTAATTAATCTTATTTTTGCTAAGGGAATATTAAAATAAGAAGAAAGAACAGTCATAACTGCTCGATTAGCCATTCCTTTAATCGGCTTTTCTTTTACTTTGATTTCAAAACTGTCTTTTGCTATTTTAATTATTTCTTCTTTTTTTGAATCTGGATAAACTTTAACTTTAATTAGCATTTGACAAAAACTTTCCCTTGAATAATTTTATAAGCCGGCTTTCCATGAATCATTGCCTCTCTGGCAAATTGAGCTTTACACTTAGGACATTTTAAATCGCCTTTAGTAAAATCTTGGACGATCCTATCTCGATAGCACTTAACTAAATGGCCTGAATTAGATTTAAAATATTTATAAAGCAATGTTTTGCAATTGGAACAGTAAATTTTAATTAGATGACCTTTAATCTTTTTTTGCATAAAGATTTTTTATTTCTTTAGCCAATTCGGGAAATTTTTCTTGATTAAAATGTCCTCTTTTTTTGAATATTCTGACGACTGCTTTTGGCAGATCTTGCTGATATTTAGCTAAATTAGCAAAAGGAACAACCGGATCGTCTTTGCTTTGGTAAATAAATATTCGGCCACCTTGCTTTGCAAATCTTGCTAAGTTTTTTCTTAAATTAAAATCTGCTAAAGGCTCTTCTGAATTTTCTTCATCGTAAGGAGCGGCAATTAATATCGAAGCCAGAATTTTTTTCGGAAACTTATTTTCTGAAAGATATTTTGCCAAAAATATTCCGCCTAAAGAATGCCCAATTAAAACAACATTATTTTCTAATAAAGGAGCAACTTTATCAAATATTATCTTCCATTGAGAATATTTAGCGTTTGCCGGATTTGGCATTTTTAATATCAAAACATCAAAGTTATTTCCTAGCTGGCTTATTAGCTTATTCTTCCATGAAGTTCCCCGATATTTATCTAAATTAATCTCGAGATTTTTTAAAGAATCCAGATAATCCTTATCTTTTCTGAAAACAGTCCCTCCGCCAATAATGACTACTTGCTTCTTCATATATTTACTTTATTTTCCGAGCAACTTTCCAATGGTAGAGGAATAAAGGCAAGCCTATCAAAATTAAAGATAAATTTATTGAAGCATCTCTGTGTCGGCGGACAACAACTAAATCTATTTTTTCATTTTTTTCCTGCCATTGCTGGTAATCTTCTAGCCATTCTTTTATCAAAATCTTTTCTTCTTCAGATAATTCTTGATTATCTTTAAGATCTTCAACTTCTTTTATTCTTTCTATCGGCATTGGTGCTGGCTGGCGGCTGTATAAGCTTTGCTCTTCTTCTGCTTTAGTAAAGACAAAAGCTTTCAGTCCCATGTCGACAAAACGGACTGACCCAATGATTAACAAGGTAAGACCGACTAGAGAAAATAAGTAGAGATAAATTGTTCTGATTAATGAATGTTTTTCCATATTTTTATTTTTATTCTAACATATACAATTAAAATAATACATATTAATTATTTATCTAAAAAACTGCCGTCAGGCATCATTTTATCAGAGTGAGCTTCTCCCCTTTTTTCCATTTGATATCTTTGGCAGTTTTGCCAATTTTTATCTGTATCACAATATTTTTCTCGCCAATAACTGTTAATTTTGCCTTCTTCTTCTAACTTTCTTAAGGGGCAAACATTATAATATTCACAAAGCATAATAAATTAAATTTGAATTTTAGAAAAAAGGTAACCACCAATGATTAAAAGCATTATTGTAATAGTTCCCAAAATTAAAAAATCAAAACTAATTCCATAATGGACAACGCCAGTCAATGATCCCCGCAAACCGTCAACTCCATAGGCCAATGGATTAGCTGCTAAAATAAATCTTAAAAAATTAGGCAAATTATTTGTCGGGTAAAGAGCTCCTGAAAGAAAAAAAGTAGGCATGATAATAAAATTCATAATCAACTGGAAGCCATGCATATCCCTTAACAATGAAGCGATTGATGTCCCAAGAGCCGTAAAGAACAAGGCAATTAAAATCATAAATAATATTCCCAAAGGCAGCATAACAAAGTTTGGCTCAAAGCCAATTAATAGTGTAATAGCAAAAATAACTATCCCTTGCAAAAAAGCAACTGTTGCTCCACCCAAAGTTCTGCCAACCATTATTTTTAAACGAGAAACTGGAGCTACTAAAGTTTCTTTCAAAAAACCAAACTGCTTATCCCAAATAATCTCTATTCCAGAAAAAACTGCCGTGAAAAGAATACTCATGGCAATAATTCCAGACGATAAAAACTGCAGATAATTACCCTCGCCAGCTCTTTGGAAAACAGGCCCCAGACCAAAGCCAAGCGCTACTAAAAATAATAGCGGCTGGCCGATTGAACCAACAATGCGAGCTTTTGAACGATAATATCTTTTTATTTGCCTTAACCAAAGAATATAAATAATTTTCATAAGTTTTATCTTCTATGCATGCGTCTTGATGTGCGCATGCGATCGTCTCTTGAAGATTGCTCTTCGCGAATATGATGTCCAGTTAATTTAATAAAAGCTTCTTCAAGCGACTCAGCTCCAGTTTTATCAATAAGATCCTGCGGGCTGCCTTGAATAATAATTTTCCCATTATCAATAATAGCAATCTTCTTAGCTATTTTTCTAGCCTCTTCAATATAATGGGTCGTAAAAAATATAGTTATATTTTTCCTTTCATTTAATCCTAAAATATAAGACCAAATGTGGTTTCTTGTTTGCGGGTCAAGGCCTAAAGTAGGTTCATCGAGAAAAAGAACTTTTGGATGATGCAGAAGCCCGCGAGCTATTTCTAATCTTCTTTTCATCCCACCAGAGAAATTTTTGACATATTCTTTTCTTCTATCCCACAATTCAACAATTTTTAAAAGCTCCTCTATTCTTTCTCTCCTTATTTTTTTAGGAACATCATATAAAATTCCATGAAATTCCATATTTTCTAAAGCGGTTAATTCTTCATCCAAACTTTGATCCTGGAAAATAACTCCGAAAGAATGACGGACTTTGTCCGGCTGTTTTAATACGTCATAGCCGTTTAAAGTAATTTGCCCGCTAGTTAGTTTAAGAAGCGTTATCAATATTTTAATAGTTGTTGTTTTTCCTGCTCCATTTGGACCTAAAAAAGCAAAAATTTCCCCCTTTTTAACATTAAAAGAAATATTGTCTACTGCTGTAAATCCATTAAATTTCTTTGTTAAGTTTTTAACAAGAATCATAATTTTAATAATAAATCACTTTTTAAAGATTTTATCAAATGAAAAGACGCAATTATTTTAGAATAAATAGATTTAATCTTCTCCCAAATAATATATCTAAAATTTAATTTAAATCTTTAGTCCGATATCCTTTAATATATTCATAAAATGAAGACCAGAGAGATCCTGCGCCAAAGCTTGTCATTAATTCTTCCAAGGGTATACCTAAAATCATTATTCCCCAAAGATTTTCTAAGGTATAAGCAAAAGAGATATAGCCGGGAAAAAGCTTTCCGAATATTAGGAAGAATATAAAATAGATAGCCAGAAAAGACGTTCCCCCAGCAATAATTTGCATAATCAAATCTTTTCTCTTGACAGCAATAATAATTATTCCTGCCAGAGAAGAAACCATTGCGTTATAAATAGTTTTCTCAGGAATAAACAATTCCAGCAAGACAAAAATAACAGCGACTAATATGTAAGGACCGAATAAATATTTGCTCTTTAGTCTCATTTTAACTGTTTTTTTTCTGTAGACTACTTCATAAGCTACTGCGGCGACGCCACCACAAATAGCACAAAATAAAAAGCTTTCTATACCAACGCCGTATTTAGAGATTAAATTAAATAGAGAAGGTGGATTCCAATATTCTGGAACCCACAATATTTCACTAAAAGAGAAAGGTAAAGCTAAGAGACTGCCAAAAATCATTTCTTTTCTTAAATCTTTCCGCAAAATAAAAAAGGCTAGCCAGACAAGAAAGAATATTAAACAACCAATAAAATAAGCATATTGAGCCATAACTTATTAAATATTATTTTTTTATCAATTTATTAACAAATTCATCTCCATTATAACCAATAAAAAAGCGAATGTATACACATCCGCTAATTTAAATAAAAATTAAATAGGAATTTTATCTTTAACAACAGTAATCTTAGGAATTTCTACTATCTGTTGCTGATCTTCAAACACTGGTTCGGTAAAAGGCAGTTCTTTTATTCTTTGCCATTTTCCATTTTGGCTTACTTCAAATATTTCTCTATCTCTATCTATCGTATTATAGATTAAAACAATATCTATTTTAAAATTTGTCTTAATTTTATCATATAAATAGACATAAAAATAACCTGGGATATAAACATCATTGTAAAGAATTCTTAAAGTAAGAACATGTTCATATCCATTTTCAAGTTTACTTCCAGGAAAGCTTTCTTCAATAATTTTTTCTATTGAAAAAAATGCCATTGCAACAATAATCATAATTACGACAAAAAAAACTACTATAGAAACAGGCATTAATAATTTTTTCAGAAGTCCAGTTGTTCTTTTTTTCATTTCCTACCTCCTTTTTAGATTTTAAAATAACTCTAATAAAATATTAATCTTATTTATACTATACAATTTTATTGGAAAAAGTCAATGAAAAATGGCGTAATGAATACCTCAATAGCAGCTGCTAAAAGTAAAAGAGGCAGAGCAATTTTGACAAAAAACCAAAGATAATTAACAAGCAAAGGCTTTAAAGGCTGGCTATTTTCAATTTGTGAACTTCTTTCTCCATGAATAAATTTTGCTAAAATCTTTTTAATCACTAAATAGCCAATTCTTAATCCAATAGCTGATCCGACAATTAAAAGAGTTATTTCAATAAAGCCATGGGGCATTATTCCAGCTAAAAAGCTGATAAAAGTCATTTCTTCAGTCCAAAAAAAAGCAAAAATTCCCAGCATAGTTCCGTTGGAAAACAAAACTATTATAGGAAAAATGCCAGCGACTATTCCCAAAATTATTGTCAGGAATAAAGAAAAGCTATTATTTAAAAAAATAAGGATAAATTGAAAGAAAGGAGTAGCTTCTAAAATTGGCTTGAATGCTTCTTTAAACTCTTCTATCTTCTTTATTGTTTCTGCCGGATAAGCTTGAGCCGTAAAATAGCCTGCCAAGACAGAGGTTAAAAAAAATAAAAAAGCAAAGATAATAAATGATTTTAAAGAAGAAGAATAATTCTTTATTTTCATATTATTATATTACCATTTTTTTTGTTGACATCCAATAAGAAGCTATGATAAAATTTAAATGTAAACCTTAAAAATTCTTTCAAAAATGAGATTTTTTATTCAAATTTTAACCAATGCTTTGGCTATTTTTTTAGCTGATTATCTTTTAGTGGATTTTGTTTTTGAAGGAAATATTCTGACTTTACTTATTGCTGGCCTGCTGATGGGGTTAATTAATTTTATAATCAAGCCGATTCTTAAACTTATCTCTACCCCTCTAATTATCTTTACTCTGGGAATATTTGTCATTATTCTTAACATGGCTCTGCTTTGGTTCTTGGAATACCTTATGCCAGAGTTAACTATTACTGGATTATGGACTTATTTTTGGGCGACGATGATTATCAGCTCTGTTAATATATTTTTTGGAAAAGCAGGTAAGCAAAAAGAATAAATATTTATGGAATTATTTTTATCTATTTTTCAAATCGCTATTTCTGTTTTTTTAATTACAGCTATTCTCTTACAACAAAGAAGCGCTGGCGGATCAGCTCTTTTTGGGGGAGGAGGAGCTGCTTATTATCAGAAAAGAGGATTTGAAAAAATACTTTATATTGCTACTATTGTTTTATCAATCCTTTTTCTAGTAAGCAGTTTTATTAATCTGTTAATCTAAAAATATTTTTACTCAATTAAAAAAAATATTATCTTGGCCAGAAAAATGGCCTAAATTGAATCAATGGGTTTGTTTACCCAAGGTTTTAAATTATCGCGAAAAATGGATAGCTAAAGGATTATTGGTAATAATTGTTATTTCAATTCTAGCTTTTTCTTTCAACATATATACTCACAAAACTGAAGTTCTGCCAAAGGTAGGAGGAACATACCAGGAAGGAATTTTAGGCCAGCCTAGATATATTAATCCTGTCTTGTCTCTAACTAATGATTCAGATAGAGATATTTCTTGTCTCGTTTATTCCAGTTTATTTAAATACAATGACAAAAGCGAACTAATTCCAGATATAGTTGAAGACTATCAAATTAAAGAAGACGGCTTAATTTATGAAATTTCCCTGAAAGAAAATGTTTTCTGGCATGATGGAGAGCAATTAACAGCTGATGATATTATTTTTACCATAAAAACTATTCAAGATCCTGAATATCAAAGTCCCCTTAAAAATAATTGGCAAGGAGTTAAAGCAGAAAAAATCGACCAATATCATATTGTTTTTAGATTAAATAATATTTACGCTCCTTTTTTGCATAATCTAACAATTGGCATCTTACCTAAGCATCGCTGGGCAGGCATTTCTCCCCAGGATTTTCCTCTAGCTGTTTATAATTTAGAGCCAATTGGATCTGGACCTTATCAATTTGTTGAATCTGGCAAAGATGAAAATGGAAAAATTGAATGGATTGAGCTAAAACGCAATGAAAATTTTTATCTTGGCCAGGGAGAAGCTCCTTTTATCAAAAAAATAATTCTCAGGTTTTATTCCAGCCAAGACGATTTAATTAACGCTTATGCACAAAGAGATATAGACGGCCTTAATTTTATTTCCGCCACCAACCAATTAGAATTAGAAAAAATCAATAATTTCTCTTTATATGAAATTAGCATGCCGGAATATTATGCTCTCTTTTTTAATCAAGAAAAAAATGAATTATTATCAGATAAAAATATTCGCTTAGCTTTAGCTTATGCAATTGATAAAGACAAAATTATTGAAGAAATAATTAATTATAAAGGTAATTTAATCGATTCCCCTTTTTTGCCTGGCTGGCCAGCTTATACTGAAAATATTACAAAATATAATTTTGATTTAGAAAAGTCAAAAGAAATATTAGAAGAAGATGGCTGGCAAGATCAAAATAATAATGGTATTCTAGAAAAAGAAATAGATGGAGAGACAAAAGAATTAGAGATAGAGATACTTACTACTAATTGGGCCACCTTAAAAGAGACGGCCAATTTAATCAAAGAGCAATGGGAAAAAATTGGCGCAAGAGTTAATCTTAAAATTGAAGAGATAGCTCATATTCAAACAGAATTTATTCAGCCTAGGGAATATCAAGTCTTGCTTTTTGGCGAAGTGCTTAGTGCTGAGCCAGATCCATTTGCTTTTTGGCATTCTTCACAAAGCGCAGAGCATGGCCTCAATTTGTCTCTTTATAAAAACAACGAAGCCGATAAGCTTTTAGAAGAAGCCCGCCAAATAACAAATTTAGAAGAACGATTTAAAAAATACACAGAATTTCAAAAAATATTAACAGAAGATATTCCAGCAATTTTTCTTTATAGCCCGACCTATCTTTATCCTGTCTATAAAAAAGTACAGGGAATTTCCTTAGAAAAAATTTCTCATCCTTGCTATCGATTCTCTCAAATAGAGAATTGGTATATTAAAACTTCTCGAGTTTTTAAATAAATATGCGAAAAAATATTATTGACTTCCCTAAACAATTTAAAGAAGGCTTATCTCTAGCTAAAAATTTTAAAATTGCCGGTCAATTTGATAACATAATTATCTCTGGCATGGGAGGCAGTGCTTGGCCAGTAGAAATTATAACTGCTTGGCTTAATTTAAATATTCCTATTTATCTTAATCGCAATTATAACCTACCTCTCCAATTTAATTCAAAAACCTTAGCTATTTTTGTTTCTTATTCCGGGAATACTGAAGAATGCCTTTCGGCTTATCAAGAAGCATTTGACAAAAAAGCAAAAATTGTTATAATAACTTCCGGTGGCCAGCTGCAAAAAATAGCCTCAGAAAATAATTTGCCAATAATAGAAATTCCAACTGGCTTAGTTCCGCGAATGGCTACTGGATATATTTTTACTGCTCTCTACTCTATTTTAAAAAATGCTAATTTATCTGAAAACAAGGATGATGAGATCATTGAAATGTCCCATTGCCTAAAACCGCTTGATCAAGAAAAATTAGGCGAAGAATTAGCTGAAAAAATAGCTGGAAAAATACCTTTAATTTATACTTCTGACAGATTAAAAGTTTTAGGCTATATTTGGAAAATTAAATTTAACGAAAATTCAAAATTTCCTTCTTTCTGCCATCACTTTCCGGAATTGAATCATAATGAAATGGAAGGGATGGCTAACGAAAAAAAATGCGAATTTCACAACGAATCGCATTTCCATACAATCATCTTGAAAGATAGCAATGATCACCCAAGAATTCAAAAAAGAATGGACTTAACAGCTAAATTACTTAATAAAACTAATTTGCCAACTGAAATAATTAATTTAAAAGGTAAAAATTTATTAGAAAAAATTTTTGCCTCTATTCTCTTAGCTGATTGGACTTCTTATTTCTTAGCAGAAAAAATTGGAGCAAACCCTTTGCAAACAAAAATTATTGAAGAATTTAAGGAAGAAATGAAATAAAAAAGCCCTTGGAATTAATCCCATCGGGCTTTAAAAATTAAATGTTCTCATCTATTCTTTCTTTTCTTCCTACAATGATACTAGATTTATGGGAAATCACCCTGAATTCTCCACTACTATGGAGTTCGTAAGGGAGAATTTCATATTCCCCATTATTAGTTCCTTTTCTTAAGACAAAAAAAGCATCAGGAATTTTCTCTCGATCTATCCCGGGAATTCGATAAAGCTGCAATCCATTCTTTGAACCCATTTCATAGAGAAGGAGATAATGATTGTTTGCTTCACTCTGAAAATACATCGAGTTTTCTTTTAGTTTTCTCATTGGATTAAATCCTTGTGTTTTCTTCATTATCCACCATTCTAGTAAAATCCCCGCCATTACACCTAGCAAAAAAAGAATAAAATACAATAATATTAATACTGATTTTTCAACTAACATTATTCCCTCCTTATATTTATAAATTAAAGATCTATTTTCAAAATAATAATTCGAAAAAGTAAAATAGTCAAGGGCGAGTGGCGGAACTGGCAGACGCGCTAGCTTCAGGAGCTAGTGATAGCAATATCTTGCGGGTTCAAATCCCGCCTCGCCCACTTAAAATAAAATTAATAAAACAAAAAAATATTATGGAAAAAATACAAAAAAATAACAAGATTCAGGATCTTAGGATTATACCATTAGGCGGCTTAGAAGAAGTCGGACGCAACATGATGGTCTTTGAATATAAAGATGACATCATTATTGTTGATATGGGGCTCCAGTTCGCTGAAGAAGATATGCCAGGAATTGATTATATCATTCCTAACACTGCTTATCTTAAAGATAAAAAAGATAAAATAAGAGGAGTTATTATCACTCATGCTCATTACGACCATATCGGAGCCATCCCCCATTCTATGGGGCGTTTAGGCAATCCGACTATTTATACTGGAGCTTTAACTAGGGGTATTATTTTGAAAAGGCAAGAAGATTTTCCCAGATCTCCTAAATTAGACATTCAAGAAGTTAAAAAAGGAGACAGAATTAAATTAGGCTCTTTCTCTGTTGAATTTTTTCATGTTAATCATAATATCCCTGATAATTTCGGCTTAGTCATTGACACTCCTGTCGGCAGATTAGTTCATACTGGTGATTTTAAATTTGATCATAGCCCGATTGCTGACGAGCCTGCTGATATCTCAAAATTAATTCAAATTGCTAAAAAGAATGTCCTTGTCTTATTCTCTGATAGCACTAATGCTGAACAGCCAGGAACTTCTATTTCTGAAAAAGAAATTCAAGATAATCTAGAAATTATTTTCAAACAATCTTCCGGTTTGATTATTACTGCTACTTTCGCTTCTTTAATTAGCCGAATTCAGGAAGTTATTAATCTAGCAGAAAAATATAATCGCCGAGTAGTTGTTGACGGCTACAGCATGAAAAGTAATGTTGAAATTGTTAAAAAATTAGGGTATCTCAAAGTTAAGAAAGGAACAATTATCAAACCTAAAGACATAGAAAAATATCTTCCTTCTCAAGTAGTTGTTATTTGCACCGGCGCCCAAGGAGAAGGCAATGCCGTTTTAATGAGAATTGCCAATAAAGAGCACCGTTATATTAAAATTCAAAAAGGAGATGCTGTTGTTTTCTCTTCTTCAGTAGTTCCCGGCAACGAAAGGACAGTTCAGAATCTAAAAGATATTTTTGCCCGACAAGGAGCCGAGCTTTATCATTATCAAATGATGGACATACATGCCAGCGGGCACGCTCAATCTGAAGATCTTAAAATGATGATTAATTTAATTAAGCCTAAATTTTTCATACCTGTTCACGGAAATTATTACATGCTTAGTTTGCACAGTAAAATAGCTGAAAGTGTTGGCATTCCGCCAGAAAATATTGCTCTTCCTGGAAACGGCAAAGTAGTTTTGCTTAATAAGAATTCTATTAAAATAAGCGATGAAAAAGTGCCGGCTAATTATGTAATGGTAGACGGCTTAGGCGTCGGCGATGTTGGGGAAGTAGTCTTGCGAGATAGGCAAGCACTTGCTGAAGATGGTATTTTTGTCATTATTGCGACATTCGATACTAATAAAGGGAGGGTTATTGGCAAGCCGGATATTATTTCTCGAGGATTTGTTTACTTGCGTGAATCTAAAGTTTTACTTGATCAAACTAGAGAAAGAGTAATCGAAATTATTAATAAAAACTCATCACCTAATCATACTGCTAATTGGAGTTATATTAAGGATAATATTCGCGATAAGATTGGCCAGTTCCTTTATAGCAAGACGCAAAGACGGCCAATGGTTTTGCCAGTAGTTATTGAAGTTTAATTTCTAAAGTATTGACTTAATAGCAAAAAAAAGAGAAAATAGTATTCAGTAAATTAGAAACTATATTTATAGTGGAGGTAAAGGTCGAGTTATTAAATAAGGAGAGTCGTTCATGAATAGTCAAGAAAAGACAGTTTCTACAGATCTTTTAAAACAAGAAAGTTATCAGCCAAATCAAGGAGGAAATCCAGGAAATCAATCATCAGGCGGTCCTCAATTTAATCTTCCTCCTGAGGGAGATCAGCAAAAAGGAAGATTTAGAGAATGGATTAATCGCTATGGCAGTTCAGTAATTTTGCCAGTTGTCGCTTTATTAATCCTAGCCGGTGGTATTTATCTTTACGCCACCCAGAAACAGCAACAAGATTCTAAATTTTCTTTAGAGAACGCTCCAACAAATATAGAAGAAACAGCCGGGACAGAAAATACAGAAGAATCCCCGATTATGGTTATTGGGGAAGAAGGTGTTGAAGAAGAATCCCAATCAGAAGAAATTCAAGAGATTATCCCTGAAGTTCGCAAAGAAGAAGGCAATATTATAGAAAAAGCAATTCCCGGAGATGGAGTTACTCATTTAGCTCGAAGAGCTCTCAAGGATTATCTTGCAGATCATTCTCAAAATCAAGAGCTAACTAATCAACATAAAATTTATATCGAGGACTATCTGAAAGATCAAACTGGATCAGAACCTCTAGAAATTGGTGAAGAAGTATGTTTTTCTGAGAATTTAATTCAAGAAGCAATCGAAAGTTCACTTGAATTAAATGACAATCAACTAAAAAATCTAGAAAAATATAGTTCTCAAGTGATTTGGTAAAATTTAATATAATAAATAGTTCTTTCTAAAAATGCAAAAACC
>CAZVUG010000003.1:0-10201 GCA_964629675.1 uncultured Candidatus Saccharibacteria bacterium | reverse complement strand
TGTTCCGGCATCAGTATCAGAAAGGGCAAAATAGGTTTCTGTATCAGCTATTTGAAAATTCCAATGAGGAGAGGAAGTGCCGATGCCGACATTGCCAGTAGCAGCATCAACATAAAAATCATCACCAACAGTAAAAGAATCAGTGACAGTTGCATTGCCAGAAAAGTATGAATCTCCAGTAACAAAGAAGCTGGCATCATTAGTTGGATTAGTTGAACCAATGACAAATTTATCCGTAGCTGTAGCATATTTAATATTTAAATCATCTATATTAGTCGTGCTAGCATTAAGAGTTCCTTGATGGAAAGACCAATCGCCAGTAATTGTTTCTGCTTCATCTAGATCAGCAAATTCTTCTTCGCTTTTACCGTCTAATCTATCAGCGTTAAAAGCCATTGGAGCAGCTCCGATTACTTTACGCGGAGTCATTTCACTATCATCTCCTATTTTAACGCCTAAAACATATTCAGCTGTTGTCGTAGAAAAATCTATATCCAAAGCATTATGCCCGCTGTCAGTATTGCCCAGCATTATTGAAAACAAACCATTGGTTGTAGTCGCTGAGACAGGATTTGGTGAGCTGCAAGTTCCATCCATTGTCCAAACACAATAAACAGCATCTGTGCTGCTGGCATAAATCTTGAAAACTATATTATGGCCGCCGTCTGAAACTGCGACATTGCTGTCATCAGTTAATTTGCCCTGGTAATTAATCTGCTGGGTAATGGTGCTGGAATAAGCAGTCAAGCCAAAACCAGCCACAAAGATAATGGCTGCTGCCAAAATTAAAATTGTTTTAATTTGATAATTCATTTAATGCTTGGTATCTTTTTCTTTTCTTGGAGATGAGGGAGACAATAAAGATGGTTAAAAATGAACCGACGAGAAAAATAATTAAAGCGTAAATTCCTGGTATTTCTCTAAAATGCAAAGGTGAAATATAGCGGCGAACTATTAATTGGCCGTCAATTTTAGCAATTTTTCCTTTCCAATAATCAAGAATCATTAAAGACAAATCATAATTTCCTGATTTTGCTGGCGCCTGGATAGTTGTCTGATAAGCAGTTTTTTGGTCGTTAATTTTTAAAAGATAAGCAGCTGAATTACTCTCTGTTAAACTTTCCATTGACGCTGCTTGCTGGCTATTCTTACTCTGTGGCAAGGCAATATTCAGAATAATTGTTTTAAGAACATAAGGAACTTTCTCGGCTGATAAATAAACTTCGATTGGTAAACCAACGCTTACTTTAATCTTTCCCTGCTTGTCAGGATAAATCCTTTTGCCGTCCTGAAAAAAATCAATATCATTAATAGTCAATTCTTCTATTGGCTTGATTGGCTCTTCAATCGGCTGGCCTGGCTCTACAGGAATCCATTCCGGAGGAAATTCAGGAGGAATAGGCATTTCCGGAGGAATAATCGGAGGTATTTCCGGAATAGCCGGTCCTTCTGTTGACCAAGGAAAATCAGTAGCTAGAGCGCCTGAAGAAAAATTTCCCGAACGATCATAAGAAAAGGCAGTATAATAATATCTTCGGCCGTTTTCTAAACCAGTATCAATAAACTGTTCTCCTTTTCCTTCATAAACTTTTTCTCCTTGGTCAGGAAACAAAGGAAAAAAATCAAGACTGCGCATTATGCTAACTCCAGCAAAATCATCTTCTGCAGGATTAAGCCAAGTAAGGCTTATTTCCCCATCTCCGCCGATAGCCTTAAAATCACTGACGTTGGCTGGCGGAATAACATCTTTAACCGGCGTTGTAAAACTATAATCTTTGGAAATTGTCTCTCCGCCGTCAGCACTGCGCGCCAAGATAATAAAATGATATGTTAATCCAGAAATTAAATTTTCTAAGTTAATTCTGTGCTCAATAATTAAATCTGCCGGTTGGCTGAAAAGTTTTCCCATTTCATATTCTTCGGTCTTCCCCCATTTAATTTCAGTTGTTGCCGGCTTGTTGGTCTCCCATAAAATAGTGGCTGCATTATAATCAGAAATTATTTGGACATTGCTGATGATTGGCGGATCAGGAGTTAAGACAGGGCCAGCTCCGCCGCCAGCGCTAACAGTTATATAATCAACTTTAGTTTTTGTATCTGAAGAAGATCCCTGAGTAACCGTTAGACTGACCGAATAACTTCCAGCATTGTTATATGTATAAGTCGGATTTTCATCTGTTGAGCTTCCGCCGTCTCCAAAACTCCAAGCATAAGAAGAGCCTGAACCAGCATTTGAGTTATTCGTGAAATTAACTGCCAAGGGCGCTGTACCGCTTAAAGGGCTAGCTGAAAAATCAGACGAAACGCCAACTGTTAAATTAATTGTTGAACTATCTGAAGCGGCATAAGCAAAATTACTAAAAGTTTGTAAAAGTGCTAGAGAAAATATTGAAAATATTATTAAGGTATTTTTTATAAATTTTGGCATCAAAGCGAATTCCCAATTATATTTTAAAAAAATCATAAAGCAGTTGCTCTGGCGGTAGTTGTCGCTGTATAAACTCCGGAAGGCGCATAAACATTGCTTTGGACTGCCCCTAAGCAGAAATTAGTCACTATTCCGCCAGCCCCGGTTCCGGATCCCCTATTAGCTATTTCGATCGTTTCTGGCCCGCTGTCATTTTCATCATTAAATCCCCGATAGAACAAATCCTGAGGAAGACTAGTCCCTGATCCGCAACTGCTTCCCGAACCCCAAGTCACATCTGTAACATCCTCGCCGTAAGCAGAAAAGCCAAATTCATAATTTCCATCAGCCGTATTCCAAATCTCTGGAGTTGTTCCGCTTGCTTCCTGATAATCAGCAAATTCTTCCTGGGTATCTGAATTGCAAAGATAGTATCGGGCGCAAGCATTAGTTGAAGTAGCGTTTGCGTAAACTTCCAGCTTGTATCCAGCAGCATTATCCGTAATGACTGTCCAGGAAGTACTGCCAGTTGAAGTAGAATTATCCATATCTAGGCCGCTCATATTAATATCAGCTCCATCAGAAATACTGAGAAAAGTTTCATTCATTTGCTGATAACCGGCATAAAGATTATAGCTTTCGCTAGAGCTAATTCCTGTAGCCATTTCACCGATAGTATCTTCCATAATATAGTTTTCTGAAGTCTGCCTTTCCCCTCCTGAATTGATTGAATCAAACTGAATTTTGTAATTTTCGCTTTCCATGACTGAAGCTATTGTTGTTAAAAGTAATGCTCCGGCAGGATTTAAAAGGGCTAAGGAGAAAATTAAGAAGGACAAGGCAATAATTAGTTTTATTGGACTTTTTTGATTAAACATACCCTTACTTTTTACTGATTCTAAATTCAAATTTATGTAAAACCCAGCGGCAGAAAATAATGATCAGGATAACAATAGCCAATAAGCCAACTATCATTTTCCAAGGAACAACAAAGAACATAATCGTCTTTTCGTCTACAATATTGCCATATCCGCGATTAATCTTAGCCGTCGCCTTGTACATTCCTAATAAAAATTCATGATCCCAGTTAACTTTTCTTAAACGGGGAGAATCAGGCATAACAAACCAGGGATCTAACTGAATTTCTGATATTTTTCTGCCAAGAATATTCCTGATTTCAATTATTCCATAAGGAACTAAATGAATACTGCCGGTATTCCGAGAGATTAATTCAAAGTTAATCGGCGCTTTTTGATAATAATGCTTGTCAGCTTTAAATTCTTCCAAATAGCCCTCTTCTTTAACTTCTCCGTTTACCTTAATAAAGAATAAGCTGCCGACCTGAGAGATTACTTTGATTTGCCCTTCTTCATCCGGTCCTGGCTGGCTTGCCGCAAAAACTGCTCCATAATAACCGCCTGGTTCAGCATTCTGAGGTATTTTAATATTTACCCCTAAATGCATTCTTTGGCCGTGCTCCAAACTGAATTCTTCTAACTCTGGTTCAAGCCAGTCTTTCAAGGAAAAGCGCCCTTTCTCTTCACCGAGGAAAACAGTTACTTTTTCCATATCTTCCGAACCTTCAAAATCCTCCTTGCCTATTTTGAAATAAAGGGTATGGCCAGTTCTGTTAGTAATTATCAAATCTTCAGTTGCTTCTTCTCCTGGATTTAATTTTATTTCTATCTTTACCGGTCCAAGTGTAAAATCTCCTGAGACATCTTTATTGGATAAATTTTCAACCTGATAAGCTTCTGCCCCTAATGGCAAAAAGCAAAAAGCAAAAACGATTACTCCTAAAATAAACCATTCTATTTTCATCCTTTTGTTATTCATGTTTTTTTAATTTCTACAAAGCGGTTGCCGTAGCGGTAGTTGTTGCTGTATAAGTTCCGGAAGGAGCATAAACGCCGCTTTGGACTGCTGCTACACAAAAAATTATCTCTTGTCCACTAGGAGTTGTTGTCGCTGATTTGCTAGCTACTTGGATTTTATTAGTACTGTCAAATCCCAGATAATATTGATTAGTGTCCATGGTGCTGCCTGTTCCACAGTTATCTCCAGAGCCCCACTGATTTGAAGTAAATATATCTGTAGCTGTTGCATGAACGCCAAAACCGAATTCAAACTTGCCATCATCGCTCATCCAGGATTCTGGAGTGCCGCTAGCTGATTCAGAATAATCATCAAAATGCTCGCCTGTATCAGCGCAAGCTAAAGCATTAGACTGCTCCGCTTCTAATTCTAGTTTCCAGCCTGCTTCATTACTAGTCTTAACTGTCCAGGAAGTTTGGCCAGTCGAAGTAGACGTATCCATGTCTATTCCTGACATGGTAATATCAGAACCATCAGTAATACTTATTCCTGAAGTAACTGTCAGAGTTGCCACAACATCATCTGTGTCAGCTGAGATTAATTCTGGCTCAAAAGCAACAAAAGTTATTAAGCTAATGAGAATAAATGAAACAATTAAAATTTCATTTAATGTTTTTATTTTTTTCATATTTTTTACCTTTCTATATTATTTATTAATGTTTTTATTTTTTTATTTTTTTATATTAATTATTTTCTTTTTCTTTAACTGGAACCATCATATAAAGATATTCCTGGGATTGAGCTTGTTGGAAAATAGGCTCAATTAATCCAGATTTGCCAGTATTATCCGAGCTTATAAACACCTCGTCGCTAAAAGAGCTGCTTATCTTTCTAATTCTTTCTTCTGCCTTATCCCTATTTTCTTCTATTGGGACAACGACTACTCCCTCTTTATCTTCTTCTCCCTTAAATTCATTAAATCTCTTTTCGACATCGTCAATAATATTCTTTTCTAATTGATTAATATCCTTATTTATTGTTAACTCTTTCTTCTCTGCTGAAGATTCGAAGATATCAACTATTTTAATGTAGGCATCGCCAAGCTTGCTTTTAACGAAATTACAGGCAGAAGCAATCTTTTGGGGAAAATAATTCAAGATTTCAGAAATATTAGAAATATTACTTTTTCCAATAGCAATTATTAATTTATTGGCTTTATGAAAAGGTTTTTTAGCCATATCGGATAATAATCCAGGTGTATCGGATAATAATCCAGGTGTATCGGATAGATAATGATATGCCTTATTTCTAATATCAGAAGCTTTTTTAAATGTTCTTTCTGGTAATAATATTACCTTCTCTGATAACGCTATACTCCCTTGGAAGATTTCTTGAGATTCTAAAACTAAGCGATTTTCTAATCTCTTCCCTAGATTAGGAATATGTGAAGCCCATAAATTATTATTCAGAGATTCTAAATTGGCTGGCATTTCCCTTGCCTTATTTTTCAATCCTAATTTAAGCTGCTCATTTTGACAGCTAATTCGGTCAAAATAATCAACAATATCAAAATTAAAAGCTAAATTAATTAGCTTCAAAGAAGATAATTCAACCCATTCTCCGGTCTCTGATAAGAAGTCTGATAAGAAGTTAGTTGTATTTACAGCTTGATCTGTTAAAAATAGACCAAATGATTGAATTCTAGAAAAAGCTAAATCAGGAATGTTATTTATCCTTTGAGTAGTATTTTCGATCATTTCCTGCGTTTTTAAGGGCAATTCAGCCACGAATTCAGAAGCTTGGACATAATTATCTATATCAAAAACTTTCTGGGCAAAAAGAAAGCTTTCTAAGGCAAAATTAGCTAATCTCTGGTTATTTTGATTGATTTTAACCTCTATTTTATTAAAAAAGGAGACTAGGTCTGGCCTAGTCGAAGAATTTAGATAAGCAAATTGGATAAAAAACAAAAATATTATTAAAAATATAAATAAATTAAATTTGGGTTTGAAAATCTGGCAAAACAGATTAGAAAAGACGGAGAAAAGATTCTTAGTCTTAAGAATTAGCTTATCGATAGAGCATAATACCCTGTCAATGATATGGCCAACATTCTTTTCTAGATTAAAATTAACTAAAGATGTCTTTCCCCAAGCATTTTTCAGGTAAAACAAGAAGCGAAATTCTTTTTTTTCTTTTTTATTCTTCTTTGATCGAGATTTCTTTTTAAAATTTAATGCTTTAAAATCTAATTTTAATGTTTTTTTTATTTTATCTTTGCCGTTATTACTAACATAATTTTCTACCCATTCTTTGGTTGTTACCCAATCACGACCTAACTTGACTGCCTTTAACTTACCCTGCCTAGCTCTTAAACTTAAATATTCCTGAGAGTAAGGACAGGATTCAGAAGCTTCGTGTAGAGAAATATACTTATTCGTTTTTTGATCTTTTCTGCTTATTTGATTCATTATTTATTAGATAACCTTACTTATATTTTAAATCATTGCCAGGGGGTGTCAAATGGATAAAAATAGGTATCGGATATCCAAAATAACATCTTTTTATTTATCGGTATAACTTATTTATTTGTTTTAGATAAGCCATTTTAGACATATCGGATATTCAACATAATTATTTCTTAAAAAAACGGAAAATAAGTTATCCACATTCGCTAAAGTGATTTTCCAAAAAATAGCTAAGAGAATACTTATCCACAGCCACTAATTATTTAAAAATAAGAATAAAAACATCAGAAAGATTATTATTTAATAATTTAGAAAAAGGATTTTTTTTAAGAAAATATCAATTAAAAATTTTCTTGTTCTAACAAAAAAATCAATCGAGGAAACAGAATAGTTTAAGACTTTTTATATAATTGCTAAAAGGTTATTAAAATAATTTAGAAGACGTTAAAGATTTAACTTTAAGTAGAAGACGTTAAGAAGAGTAAAGGAGCTATCATAACAGCCGTCAAAGAAATATTAAGTTATCTTTTGAAGAAAAATAGATCTAAAAATAAAGAGTATGATTTGTAATCTAAATAAAAAATTTTAGAAAATATTGCTTAAAAAATAAAAAGATTACTGATTATCATAAAATAATTACGTCTAAAAATTATCCACATTTTTAATATTGACTTACTTTGAATTTAAATTAAAATTAGAATATAGGTTAATAAAGTTTAATAAACATTAATAAAGGTTAATATTAATAATATAAAAAGTATGCAATACCTTACTATTAAAAAAGCATCTAAATTATTACACGTTACTCCCCTAACCTTAAGAAACTGGGAGAAGAGGGGTATCCTTAAGCCTTATCGAAATCCAATTAATAATTACCGCCTTTACAGACTAGATCAGATAGAATATTTCTTGAGAAGGGTTGAAGGTAGTAAGGCAAAAAGAGCCGAAAAAAAAATAGACCTATTCTAATAAATTAAATTAAACAAAGAAGAATAAAAGACCTGCTATCAAAACAGGCCTTTTTATTTTACCCTAATTAATTTTAAATTAAATTCTTGCCTTAATGCTTTGTAATATTCCTAGACCAATAAAAATACTAATCAAACTGCTTCCCCCATAACTAACCAACGGCAGTGTCAAACCAGTCACCGGGATTAAACCAACATTCATTCCAATATTAATGACTAATTGAGCAAAAATCATTATTGATAAACCAGCAGCGTAAAGACGGGAAAAATTATTTGTAGAAGTCAAAGCAATTTTGCTAATCCGCCAAAATAAAATTCCATAAAGAATTAATAAAACAGAAATTCCCAGTAAGCCTTTCTGCTCGGCTAAAGTAGCAAAAATGAAATCAGTATGCTGAGCCGGCAAGAATCTCAAGCCCGCCTGAGAGCTTGAGCCAGATCCTTGTCCGTAAAAGCCGCCTGAGCCAACTGCTATTAATGATTGAATAACATGATACCCGCTTCCGTAAGGATCTTCTTGCGGATGTAAGAAAGTAATAATTCTCTGTTTTTGATAATCTTGCAAAAAACCAAACCAAGCACCGACAAAAAGAATCAAAGCGATTAAAGCAAGGACAGCTAAATGGCGAATTTTAATCCCGGCAACAATAATAACGCCTATCCAAATAAGGAACAGAATGAGAGCCGAACCAAAGTCAGGCTGGATTAAAGTAATCAGAATAAGCAGACCAACATAGAATCCAGAAATAAGCAAATGCCTTATCCGATACATTTCGATATGCCGGAAAGAAAAATATTTTGCCAGGAATAAAATGATTATTATTTTAACAAACTCTATTGGTTCAAAATTAAAAGGACCGAGAGAAAACCAGCTGGACGCTCCCCTCACCTTTGGAAAAGACAAAACTAAAACCAAAGATAATAAACAAAACAAATAGAAAATAATTAAAACTATTGAATTGTTTTTAAAAATACGATAATCAAAAAAACTTAAAATGATCATTAGCAAAAAACCAGCCCCGAGAAAAACCATTTGTTTTTTTAAAAATAGCAAAGACTCTGGAGAACCAACGCTAAAAATAGCAAAAAGCCCTACTCCAGTAAGAAGCAGGGCTGACATTATTAAAGTCCAATCAAGTTTTCTTAAATGCTGATACATTTAATATTAAATTAATAACTTTGGAATCTTTCTATTTCGTCCGGCAAAATAGATAAATAATTTTCCGGATTGAAGAGATTCGTTTCCGGCTCTATTTCTAGCAAAGCTACTTGCCCCTCAAATTCCTTAAACCAATTAAAAATAAATTCCCTTTCTTGCCTAGTTAAAAAAGTATAAAGTTCTGTATGTCCGATATTCAATAATTTATGATTAGCATCGTACAGCAAGATATCAATATCTATTTTATCAAAATCAAAATTAGTCTTATTTACTAAAACTGCTTTAAGCTGGCTGAAAATATTTTCTTCAGCAGAGAACTGCTTATACTCTTTTTGCAAAATAGCTAATTGTAGAGAAGGCAGATCAGCTGCTTCCTGCCAATTAATTTCTCCTAAAGAAAATTCGGTTCTGCTAATATTTCCGCTAGCTTTTATTCTCGGCTGAATAATATGCTTAGTTTGATTAGGAAAAATATAAGTATCGCCAGAATATTCAGCTGCTAAATTATCATTAGAATCATAAAGCTTAAAATAATAAGGAACTTTTACGCTGCCGTAATTTTGATTAGGGTTTTTAATCTTGGCTGCGACATCACAGAAACCGTCTCCAGAACAAAAATTTTCCGTCCAGAGAACTTCTATATCTTTAATATAAACAAATTCGCAGGGCAGGCAGGGACCGCCGCAGTCGATATCTTCTTCGCCTTGATTCTTAATTTCATCTGAACAGGAGGGAATATGGCGAATATTATTAAAATAAATTAAAAAACCAATTCCACTGAAAATTAAAAGTAAAACTAAAATAATAACTAACTGTTTTTTTAAACGAAGCTCCATTATTAATAGCCTCTTTAAATAATTAATAAAATTTAATCTGGGGCAACTACTTACTTTCTCTCGCAAAATTGCGAAATATCATCAGCCATGAGGTATTTCACTTCCGAGTTCGGAATGGGATCGGGTGGAGCAACCTCGGTATTATCACCACAGAAAATAAACTAAAATTTTAATATCCAAAAAGTTAGGAGAGTAATTTGATTTATTAGTACTCCTCGGCTTAATGGATCACTCCACTTAGACCTAGAGCCTATCAACCTCATCATCTTTAAGGAATCTAAGAGTTCTAATCTTGGGGTGGGCTTCGCACTTATATGCCTTCAGTGCTTATCCCGAATCAACATAGATACCCAGCAATGCCGCTGGCGCGACAACTGGTACACCAGAGGTTGACTCCGAGAGGTCCTCTCGTACTATCTCGAACTCCCCTCAAAACTCAACGCCTACGGTAGATAGGGACCAACCTGTCTCACGACGGTTTGAACCCAGCTCGCGTACCACTTTAATTGGCGAACAGCCAACCCCTTGGAAGCTTCCCCCCCTCCAGG
>CAZVUG010000002.1:0-15219 GCA_964629675.1 uncultured Candidatus Saccharibacteria bacterium | reverse complement strand
CCTCGGTTCTTGATTTCCTTTTCTTAATTCTATTGTACAGGATTTCATCATAATAGCAGATGATTTTGAATTAGCAATACTTTCTAATTCTTCAAGAGTAGAATCTAGAGGTCCAGAAGCATTGCAAATATACGAGTCAAATTCAATTCCCGCGATTTTGGTTTTGGAAATCATCATAATAATAAAATTTCAATTGATTTAAATTTATTTATATAAAAGCACGTAATGAGCATTTCGCCTAAAATCGCGATTAAGAGAAAGTTCCGAACGAAGTGAGGAAGTAGCGATGACACTAGATTAGGATAGGAAAAATCACGCGCTTATTCTTTCTTTTGCCAAGCATCAACTTCTTCTCCTTTAAGAAGTTTATCGAGCATTTCCAATTCTTCATAAATTCCCTCAATTAGTTCATAATTCTTTGCTTCTTCAAGAGTTACCCAAGCAGATTCTGTGAGGGCAGGACAAAGTTTAACTTCTCCTTCGTGGTGGTCAGCAAAAAGACTAACAATTATTGTAGGTATGTTATCAGAACGGATATATGAAAAACTTGTTAAATAACGAATATTTTTCATAGTTAAACCGACTTCTTCCATGACTTCTCTTTTTAACAAGTCCTCAAAAATATTATACCAATGAGCAGAAATATCCTTTGGTCTTTTTGCTTAGTCATCTAATTCTAATTTACCACCCGGAACAGTCCATTGATTGGGAAACGCTTTTTCTGTTGGCGCTCTTTTAGTAATTAAAAATTTGCCGTTTTTTACAATAATTCCAGTGACAACAAGGTAATGAGCTTTTTTGCTATCGTACATAATAATGATGATTTAAGATTATTATCTTTCTTGTTGTTAATCTGTGACTATGTTAGAATAATCAAATTAATCTTCCTTCTATTATATTACAACAAAAGCGCAAAAACAATTATTCATTAATTTTAAATAGAAACCTTTACAAATGCGTTAAAAAATAGCAAGATAAAGGAACTTGCCAGTAAATAGTTTAATGATTTTTGAATTATTGGAGACAATAAAGAAATAGTTAATATTCAGAAATAACAGGTAGTTAAAATATATTATGGAAAAATCAGAAAAAAAACAAAATAATTCTGTCCTGCGTCCGCCAGTTGTCGTTATCTTGGGCCATGTTGACCATGGCAAGACAAGTATTCTTGATTTTATTCGGAAAAGTAAAGTTGCTGCTGCTGAATCAGGCGGTATTACTCAGCATACCGGGGCTTATCAAGTAGAGCATCAAGGCAATAAAATTACTTTTATTGATACTCCCGGGCATGAAGCTTTTTCAGCAATGCGATCTCGCGGAGCTAAAGTAGCTGATATCGCTGTTTTAGTTGTTGCGGCTGAAGAAGGAATTAAGCCGCAGACTAAAGAAGCTATTGACCATATTAAAAAAACAGGCATTCCAGCTATTGTTGCTTTGAATAAAATTGACAAAAAAGAAGCACAGCCGGAAAAAGTCAAAGGAGAATTAGCTAAGCAAGGAATAGTTGTTGAGTCATTAAATGGCGAAGTCCTTTCTGTTAATCTCTCTGCTAAGACTGGCCAGGGAATCGATGAGCTTTTAGAAATGATTATCTTGGTTGCTGAAATAGAAGAATTAAAAAGCGATCCTGAGCAAAAAGCTTCCGGAGTAGTTATTGAATCTTATCAGGATTCTCGGCGCGGAGCTACGGCAACCTTATTAATCAAAGAAGGTTCTTTAAGCGACAAGGATATTATCGGGACTGATTCAGCTTTTGGCCGGATTAAAACAATGGAAGATTTTCAATGGCAGGTAATTAATAGGGCCGGAGCTTCTCAACCAGTCATTATTACTGGATTCAATCAAGTCCCGCAAGTCGGAGAGAAATTTTTTGCCTTTACTGATGCCAAAGAGGCGCAAGAGCGCATAGCAAAAAAAACAATCAAGAGAAAAGAAGAAAAAGAAGTTCTTGTTTTTGAGCCAGACAAAAAAGTTCTAAATATTATTTTAAAAGCGGATGTCCAAGGTTCACTAGAAGCGATTAAAGAATCTTTTAAAAGCATTCCTTCAGAGGAAGTTGTTTTGAGAATTTTAAAAAGTGAGGTAGGAGAAATCAATGAATCGGATATTAAATTAGCTGAATCTTCGCAAAGTAGAATAATTGGTTTTCGGATAAAGCCTAGTTCGAGCATAAAGCAGATTGCGGAAAACAGAAAAGTTAAGATTTTAACTTTTGATGTTATTTATGAATTGATTCAAGGAACAAGGGAATTGCTTTCCAAATTATTAAAACCGGAGATAACTAAAAAAATTAACGGCCAATTAAAAATTCTGGCCTTATTCAAAACAGAAAAAGACCGCCAGATTATTGGCGGCAAGGTAATACAAGGAGAAATTAATAAGGCGAATCAAGTGAATGTCATTAGAGATAGCAAAATCATTGGAAAAAGCAAAATAATCCAGCTGCAGAGAGACAAAAAAGAAACAGCTGAAGTAAGCAAGGGGCAAGAATGCGGTCTGATGGTTAAGGGCGAAGTTAAAATTGAAAAAGGAGATATCCTAGAATTATTCAGTGAAGAAAAAAAGAAAAAAGAACTATAATCAATGCCATACAGGATTCAAAAAGTTAACCAGCTTATTAAAAAAGAAGTAAATAAGTTTATTCTGCAAGAGATAGATTTTGCCGAAATAATAGTGACAATAACTGACGTTGACACTTCGCCGGATTTAAGTCAGGCAAAAATAAGGATGACGGTATTGCCTATTGAAAAAAGCGAATTAGCTTTAGAAATAATTAATCGGAATATTTTCCAAATGCAGAAATTCCTCAATAAAGAATTAACTATGAGAAAAGTTCCCAGAATTAAGTTTGAAATTGACCAAACTGAAATTAAAGCTCAGCGAGTAGAGGAAATTTTAGAAAAATTGAAAAATACATAATATTGAAATTTGTAAAAATTGTGTTAAAATAGAAGTGATGGTGCCGTACCCAAGTGGTCTAAGGGAGAGGTCTGCAAAACCTTAATTCGCCGGTTCAAATCCGGCCGGCACCTCACGTCTGCCGCGGTGGCCAAATTGGCAGAGGCGCACGACTTAAAATCGTGTGGACGTAGTCCGTGTGGGTTCGAGTCCCACCCGCGGCACTTGAATGTTTAATTTAAACAGCAAAATTGAAGAATTAAAAAAAGTAGGTCCCAGTTATCTAAAAAAGCTTCAAAAGCTTAAAATTAGAAATATCCGGGACCTTTTTTTTCATTTTCCGCATCGCTATGAGGATCTTAGTAAAATTACGCCTATTGAAGAATTATCAGAAAATCAAAAAGCAATGATTCAAGGAGTAATTAAAAAAATTAAGCTAAGCAGAACTAATTGGCGGAGAATGAAATTAATTGAAGCAATTGTTGAAGATAAAAGTGGAAGCATCAAAGTCGTCTGGTTTAACCAGGCCTATTTAGCCAAAACTCTTTCGGAGGGCCAAAAAGTTAATTTAGCCGGCAAGGCAAAATTTGATGGTAAAAATTTTATTCTTTCTAATCCAGTCTATGAGATTGTCTCGCAAAAAGAGCTTACTCATACAGGGAGATTAGTGCCAGTCTATCCAGAAACAGCCGGATTAACTTCCCGCTATCTTCGCTATTTAATTAAGCCTCTTTTGCCTTTAGCCTACCAAATAGAAGATTTTTTGCCGTACCAAATTAAAAGAGAATTCAAATTAATTAATTTGTCTCAAGCTTTAACCCAGATTCATTTTCCTCAAAATGAAGCTTATCTTAAAGCATCTATCTACCGCCTTTCTTTTGATGAGCTTTTTTTAACTCAATTAAGCATTCTCAAAGAGAAAAAGAAAATGAAATTAAAAAAAGCGATTGTTATTTCCTTTGACCAGGAATTAATTAAATCTTTTGTTGAAAAATTGCCTTTTAAACTAACTGATGATCAGCGTTTAGCAGCCTGGGAGATTTTTCAGGATTTAGCAACAGAAAAGCCGATGAATCGCCTTCTCAATGGCGATGTCGGCTCGGGCAAGACAATCGTAACAATGATGGCCGCTTTAACAGTTGCTAAAGCAGGTTATCAAGCTGCTTTAATGGCGCCAACAGAAATATTGGCTAAGCAACATTATGAAACTTTTAAAAAATTTCTCAGAGGGAATAAAATTAAATTAGGCTTGCTGACTAGTAGTACCAGCAAGCAGATTAAAGATAAAGTTAGTAAAGGCCAGCTTGATATTATCATTGGCACGCACGCACTTATTCAAGAAAAAATTTCTTTTAAAAATCTTGCTTTGGCAATTGTCGACGAACAGCATCGTTTTGGCGTATTGCAAAGAGCTGCTTTGCAGAAAAAAACTTACCAAATAAAAGACGGTACTTCTTTTGTTCCTCACCTTCTTTCAATGACAGCTACGCCTATTCCCAGAACTTTGTCGCTGACTATTTGTGGAGATTTAGATATTTCTCTAATTAAACAAATGCCTCAGGGAAGAAAAGAAGTAATTACAAAATTAATTTTGCCGCAAAAACGACAAGAATCATACGATTTTATCAAAAAACAGATTAAACAGAAAAAACAAGTTTTTGTCATTTGCCCTTTAATTGATCCTTCAGATAAATTAGCTGTTAAATCAGTTAGTCAAGAATATCAGAGATTATCTGAACAGGTTTTTCCAGAATTTAAAATAGCAATGCTTCACGGCAAATTAAAGTCTAAGGAAAAAGAAGAGATTATGGAAAAGTTCAAAAAAAGGGAATTAGATATTTTAGTAGCAACTTCAGTTATTGAGGTAGGTGTTGATATTCCTAAGGCGACAGTGATGATTATTGAAGGTGCGGAAAGATTTGGTCTAGCTCAGCTTCATCAATTTCGAGGAAGGATTGGCCGGGGGAAAGACCAATCATATTGTTTCCTTTTTATTGATTCTTCAAGCCAGTCAAATAATCAGAGACTAAGAGCTTTAACCAAATGCAACGATGGCTTTAAATTAGCAGAAAAAGATTTAAAAATTCGCGGTCCGGGTGATTTTATCGGCTCTCGGCAATGGGGTCTGCCTAATTTAACAATGGCTTCATTAAATGATCTGGAATTAATAAAAAAAGCCCGCCAAGCAGCTCAGCAGGTCTTAGAGAAAAATCTTTTATCTGAAAATTTAGAAGAAAAACTTAAAGAATTTGAAGGATTTGTTCATTTGGAATAAAGCTAATTTTTATTTGCTTCTTTAGGTGTTACCCAATATCCCATATACTTGCCTGCCATTAGGCGGGTTTGACTTTCCAAGCCAGGCAAGCAGCCGAAAATTAAAATAGTAAAAGGCAGCAGAATCCATTGAATAACCATCGCTAAATGTTTGAAAAAACCATAATCCTTTGGTTTTTTTGGTAAAAGCAAAGTACTGTAAATAGCTGAGCCGACTAAACCAATCATGGCCAAAGTCATTAGCGTGCGGGTAATGCGCGGCAAATTGTAAGAAAGGACAGTTGTGTTAAATTCTGGGTTGCCAAGAATTAAAGGTAGCCAACCTAATAAAAAAATGAGCAAGGCATTAGTGGCCCATGACCAAAATCCTTCTAACTGTATCCAAAGCCAATGCCATTTTCTTTTAAGCTTAATTCCTTTTGTTTTAAAAAAACCGAAGAATAGATAGGGAATATTTTCTACTCCCCAGCCCCATCTTCTCTGCTGTTTGTAAATATTAACAGCAGTTTGGAAAAAAGTAGAAGCCAAGTTAGCGTCCATTGAAATAGGATAATTCAAAGGTATTGTGCGATAGTCTCCTTGGTAATAAAGCAAGTTTTGCCAGAAGATCCGCGAGTCTTCAGAAACCATATTAACCGGCCAGAAATCAACTTCGACTAAAGTTTTAAAACTGATAGACTGAGAAGAAAAAGTAGAAAGGCGATCTGGCCGCTGCTGCTGCATCATTTGCCAAAAGGTGCCGGAAGTAGCAACTACTCGCGAAATAGCCGGAGCTTGCCAAATATTATTGTTGTAGATAGGAACTGGCTGGTAGCTTGATCTTGTTGGCTTCTCGGCAGTTAGGTAATGGTAAGTCAAGCAGGAAAAATATTTTGGATAAACTTGGCTATCAATATCAAAACAAGAAACGATAATATCCTGATAGGGAATTTTTAAATTGTCGATTAATTTTTCTTTAACTTTTCTGGCAGCCCAAGTCGAATTAGCTCCTTTGCCTGGCAATTCGCCAACGATATCTTTTGGGTGAGTAGTGATAATAAACTTAAAAAACTGCTGGCCGAAGTTTCTTTCAATCTTCCGGGCATTTTGAAAAGTCTCATTGCTGCCCCTTTCTTCAGTTGCCAAAACTAATATCATTTTATCTTTAGGATAATCAGAATTAATAATAGATTTAATGGTTGCTTCTATTACTGAAAAAGGCTCCTGATAAATTGGCAAAATTAATAAATGATAAATCTTAGGCCAATCTTTTATTTCTTTTGTTTTAGCCAGCCAGTCTTTTCTAATATTTTTTTGCAAATGAGCATAAGAAGACCGCAAATGAAAAGAAAGATAAACTGTTTTAGTCAGCCAATAAACATCAAAAGCAATAATAAAAATTGATATCCAGACTGGTTGGTACCATGATAAAAAAACAACTCCGAGAAGAGTTGCCCAAGCTAAAAAACCTGGCAGGATTTCAAAAAATCTATATAATCTTCTTTCAGAAGGTTTTTTTAAATCAGTAGCTTTAGATACTTTAAGATAATATTGTTCTGGGGAAAGCATAAATTAAAGTAGCCCCGAGGGGAGTTGAACCCCTGTTACCAGATTGAAAATCTGATGTCCTAACCGCTAGACGACGGGGCCGTCTTGTCTTATATTATAGCTTAAGCTATTATTTGTAAAGATATGATTATTCTAGGCATCGAAACATCCTGTGATGACACCGGCATTGCTTTAGTAAAATGTACTGGATATAATTGCCAGATTTTATCTAACATTGTCTCTTCTCAGATAAAAATTCATGCTCCTTACGGCGGTGTTGTTCCTAATTTAGCTGCCCGAGCGCATTTAAAAAATCTCAAGCCGGTTTTAGTAGAAGCTTGCAAAAAAGCTGATTATCCTAAAATAGACTTGATGGCAGCAACTATTGGTCCGGGATTAATCCCGTCTCTTTTGGTTGGCGTTAATTTTGCAAAGTCCTTGGCTTATCATTGGCAGAAGCCAATAATTGGCGTTAATCATTTAGAAGGGCATATTTATGCTAACTGGCTAAAAGATAATGAAAAAAAATCTGACAATCATTCGCAACTTTTTGCTTTTCCGCTACTCTGCCTGGTTGTCTCCGGAGGCCATACTCAATTAATCTTAATGAAAAATCATCGCCATTACCAACTGCTTGGTCAGACGAGAGACGATGCTGCTGGTGAAGCTTTTGATAAAGTGGCTAAGCTGCTAGGATTAGGCTATCCGGGCGGGCCAATTATTGCCCAAAGAGCCCTAAAGGGAGATGTTAATTCATTTGAGCTGCCTCGGCCGATGATTAGAGATAAAAATTTTGATTTTTCTTTCTCTGGATTGAAAACAGCTGTTTTATACAAAACAAAAAACAGCTTTTTAAATCAGCCGCAGATAAATGAATCTAAACGCCAGAAATTTATCAATGACATGAGCGCTTCTTTCCAGCAGGCAGTTATTGATGTGCTAATTGATAAAACCGTTAAAGCAGCTCAGAAATATCAAGTTAAGACAATTCTCCTTTCTGGTGGAGTAGCTGCTAATCAAGAATTAAGCCGGCAGATGAAAAAAGCAATTGAAGAAAATTTGCCGAAATTAGATTTTCATCTGCCTCAAGCTGAACTTTGTACAGATAACGGAGCAATGATTGCCGCGGCTGCTTATTATCAGAAAACAATGCCAACAAAAAATTCATGGGCAAAGATAGAAGCGCAAGCTAATTTAGAATTAAATTTTCGAAAACTTTAAATTGCTTAGTTGATTAAAGAAATAATCTTTGTTATTATCAAGATGATTAATCCAAAAAATTATGAATAAAAGAATTCTGATTCTTGGCAAAGGGTTTATCGGCCAGCGTTTACAACAAGCTCTTAATTGCCAGCTTTCCAGTAAAAAAATATTTTCTTTAGAAGATGCCGAGAAAGAAATTAAGAAATATCAACCTAAAATTATTATTAACTGCATCGGCTCAGTCGGAAAAAATAATGTAGATGAGTGCGAAATTGACAAAGACAAAACTCTCCTGGCTAATACTTTTGTGCCAATTATTTTGGCCGAAGCTGCTTTAAGAAATAAAATTAAATTAGTCCATATCAGCAGCGGTTGCGTTTATCATTATGATTATGCCAAAGACAAGCCTATTCGAGAAGAAAAAAAGCCTGATTTTTTTGAATTGTTTTATAGCCGGACTAAGGTTTACGCTGAAAAAGCCTTGGAAAATTTTGCCGAAGAGTCTAATCTTCTGATTGCTCGGATCAGAATTCCTTTAGACAACCAGCCTCATCCTAAAAATATTCTTAATAAACTGATTAAATACCAAAAAATTATTGATGTTCCTAATTCAATCACCTACATTCCTGATTTTATCGAAGCCTTAAAACATTTAATCAAGATAAAGGCAACCGGATTATATAATATTGTTAATGAGGGAGCATTAAGATATCCGGACCTCCTTGATATTTATAAAAAATACGTTCCGGGTTTTACATACGAAATTATTAGCCAGAAAAAACTGGGTTTAATTAGGACTAATTTAGTTTTGTCTACAAAAAAACTAAGCCAAACTGGTTTTAGGGTAAGAAAAATAAAAGAAGTTTTAGAAGAGTGCGTTAGCTCGCATGTCAATAAGAAAAAAGAATTAAATTAATGAAAGAACTGCCTAAATTATATAATCCCCTGGAAAATGAAGCCAAAATTTACCGGCTTTGGGAAAAATCTGGCTATTTTAATCCTGACAAGCTAGAAATTAAAAAAACAGCCAAGAAATATACAATTGTTCTGCCACCGCCTAACATTACGGGAGAACTGCATATCGGCCATGCCTTGAATGCTTTTATCCAAGATATTTTAATTCGCCGCAAAAGAATGCAGGGCTACCGGACTCTCTGGCTGCCAGGAACTGACCATGCCGGGATTGCCACGCAAAACGTGGTTGAAAAAAATTTAAAAAAACAAGGCTTGCGCCGCCATAATTTAGGTCGGGAAAAATTTATTCAGGAAATTTGGCAATGGCGAAAAAAATACGGAGATATTATTCTAAACCAGCTGAAAAAACTGGGCTGTTCCTGCGATTGGTCGCGAACCGCTTTTACAATGGATCCAGAATACCAGAAAGCAGTCAAGAAAGTTTTTCTTTATTATTACCAAAAAGGCTGGATTTATAAGGGAGAAAGAGTTATTAATTGGTGTCCGCGCTGCCAAACCAGCTTATCTGATTTAGAATTAGAATACAAAGAAGAGAAGACTTGTCTTTGGCATATCAAGTATCAATTAGTTGGAAGTAAAAAAAGTATCAGCGTCGCTACGACTCGGCCGGAGACAATGCTGGGCGACACAGCGGTAGCTGTTAATCCGAAAGATAAAAGATACAAAGATTTGATTGGCCAAAAAGTAATTTTACCTTTAGTTAATCGGGAAATTCCAATTATTGCTGATCAAGAAGTTGATATCAATTTCGGCACAGGAGCAGTCAAGGTTACGCCAGCGCATTCAATTGTTGATGCTGGAATTGCTTCGCGGAATAATCTCCCGGCCATCCAGGTAATTAATGAAAATGGCCAGATTACAGAAAAAGGCGGCCAATTTAAAGGTCTGCCAGTTTTAGAAGCCAGAGAAAAAATTATACAGAAATTAAAAGAAGAAGGATTTTTAGAAAAAACCGAGGACTATCTTCATAAAATTCCAGTCTGTTATCGCTGCCATACAGCAATTGAACCGTTAATTAGCAAACAATGGTTCTTGAAAATGGATCAATTAGCCAAAAAAGCAATTAAAGCAGTTCAAGATAAAAAAATAAGATTTTATCCCAGACGCTGGGAAAAACCTTATCTAAACTGGCTAAAAAATATACAAGATTGGTGTATTTCCCGGCAGATTTGGTGGGGGCATCAAATACCTCTCGAAGGAGAAACGGATGTTTTAGATACTTGGTTCTCTTCAGCTTTATGGCCTTTAGCTACTTTGGGCTGGCCGAAAAAAACTGAAGATTTGGAAAAATTTTATCCAACAGACACGCTTAGCACAGCGCGAGATATTATTAATTTCTGGGTAACGCGAATGATTTTTTCAGGCTTGGAGTTTACGAAAAAAGTGCCTTTTAAAGATGTTATTATCCATGCAACAATTTTAACTAAAGGAGGCCAGCGAATGAGCAAATCATTGGGAACAGGAATTGATCCTTTGAAGATGGCAGACCAATATGGCACTGACGCAGTCCGCTTCGGCCTTATTTATCAGTCGATGGGTCAGCAGGATATTCGTTTTTCCGAAGAAGACATTGTTGTCGGCAAAAAATTTGCTAATAAGATTTGGAATGCCAGCCGATTCGCCTTAATGCAAATCGGCTCTCTTAATCTGAAAAAATATCAGGAGTTTAAGCCAGGGAAGAAATTAACAGCTGCTGATAAGAAAATACTGAAGCAATTAGCGATGACAACTAAAAAAGTAAATAGTTATTTAGAAAAATATCAATTTGGCCAATCAGCTCATCAGCTTTATGATTTTTTCTGGCATGATTTTTGCGATATTTATATCGAGGAAAACAAGAAGCAGGAAAATCCGGAAAGTAAATTAGTTTTAGCTCATGTCTTATTGAATTCTTTAAAATTACTTCATCCTTTTATGCCTTTTGTTACTGAAGCTATTTATCAGCAATTGCCTTTTAAAGAAAAGAAATTTTTAATGATAGAAAGTTGGTTATAATGCATTATCTTTTTTATATCTCTCTCGGCTTGTTGCCTAGTTTTCTCTGGCTTTCTTTTTATTTAAAAAAAGACAGGCATCCTGAGCCTAATTCAATGATCCTTAAAATTTTTATTTGGGGAATGCTGGTTGCGCCAATAGCTGTTATTTTGGAAATAGCTTTAATTTGGCTAGTTGTGTCAGATTATTCTTATGCTATCTTTAATAGCCTTTCATCGATTTCCCCAGACAATCTTATCAAGATATTTTTAGTCGGCAGCTTAATTCCGGCAATTGTTGAAGAATATTTAAAATACAAAGTAGTTAAGTGGAAAGTCTTAAAAGATTCGGAATTTGACGAGCCGACTGATGCTATGCTATATTGTTTGATAGCTGGCCTGGGTTTTGCGGCAGTGGAAAACTTATTGATTCTTTTTAAAATTTCTTTTCCTAATTTAGAAGAAGCTTTCAGCACTATAACAATGCGTTTTCTGGGAGCCACCCTAGTCCATGCTTTAGCTTCAGCCATCGTTGGCTACTGGCTAGCCAAAGGCATTCTATATATTAATAAAAGAAGAAGAGTGCTTTTAATTGGTTTGGCTATTGCAATTATATTCCACGGAAGTTATAATTATCTTATCCTGACAACAGCACGGCAAGAATTAGAAATTAGGCAAACATATTTTCTCTTGGGATTAGTCGTCTTGCTTTTGCTAGCTGCTTCTCTTGTTTCTTATTATTTTAAAAAATTGAAAAAGCAACAATCAATTTGTTTAACTCACGAATAAGCATTAATTTGCCATAAATCTTTGCTGGTAAATTTAAGCAAATTTGTGAAAATATCTATGAAGAAAAAACCATCATTTTTTGAAAGGCTAACTGGAACTAGCTGGACAGAAGAAGAAGCGCCAGAAAAAAATGAGAAAAAAACAAAAAAAATGAAAAAAGAAACTAAGATCAAACCTTCTAAAACTACAAAGGAAAAAACTTATCAAAAAGAAGTTTCTCAAAATAAATCTCCGGCTAAACCAAGCAAGGAAAATGAAGAATGGTTGGTTGAACCGGAAGGCCAATTGACAGTTGATGTTTACCAGACTCCTAATGAAGTAATTATTAAATCAACTATTGCTGGAGTTAAGCCGGATGATATTGATATTACAATGAGCAATGACATGATTACGATTAAAGGAAGCCGCGACAAAGGTGAAGAGATTAAAGAAGAAGATTATTATTACCAAGAATGCTATTGGGGACCTTTTTCTCGATCTATCATTTTGCCGGTAGATGTAGAAGTAGATAAGGCAAAAGCTTCAATGAAAAACGGCATACTAACTATTAAGCTTCCGAAAATAGAAAAAGTAAAAACTAAAAAAATAACAATATCTGCTGAATAAATATATTTTCCATAATAGAAATTAGCCCCTTCTTATTTTCTTCCCGGAAGAAAAAGAAGGGGTTTTATGTTATAATTAAATAATGAAAAAAATTATTATTATTGCCTCAATAGTCCTAATCATTCTCAGTCTTTCTATCCTAGGACTTTCTTTAATTAATCGGCAGCAAATTGCTTACGGAACAGAAATAACCGGCTTAAAAGTTGGCGGCCAGAATATTGAAGAAGCTTCAGCGAATATCAAGAATCAATGGGAAAAATTTGCCGGGGAAAGTATAAAGATTATTTATAAAAAATCCGGGGAAAATCAGCCAGAGCAAATTTATCAATGGAATATTGATCCAAGAGATCTTGGCTTCCATGTTGATTGTTTGAAAACAGCAGAAAAAGCTTTTGCAATTAGCCGTCAAGGAAATTTTCTGAATGAGATTAAGGAAGAATGGCTGGCTTTTTTTGGCCAGATGGAAATAAAGCCAATTTTTGTTTTAGATCAAGAAAAGTTTGCTAAAGAAACTGAAAAACTTTTTGACAATGCAGAAGAACCGGCTAAAAACGCTAATCTTATTTATAATCCAGACACGGGCAAATTTGATTTAGAAAATTCAAGCCAGGGGAAAATAATAAATCGGCAAAAATTAATAGCAGATATTTATCAGAGAATTGAATCTTTTGCTAATCAACCGATATCTGCCCAGGAAATTATTCAAGATCCGGAAGTAAATGACGAAGAAGTTAAAAAAGCTGAAGAAAAAGCTAATATAATAATCGAAAATCAGCCTTATTATTTAAAATTAGAAGAAGATTATCATAAAATAGATAAAGAGCTTCTTCTGGAATGGATAAAATTTAAAGCAGTCTTTGAAGAAAATTCAGAAAACAAGATATTAGGTTTTTCTTTAGATTACGAAAAAGTAGAAGAATATTTGGATAAGATTGCTGAAAAAATTGATTGCTCTCCGACAAATGCCCAATTAGAAACTGAAGGCAACAAAGCAATTGTTTTTGTCCCTAACCAAAAAGGATTTGAAGTAAAAAGAAAACAGACTTTTGATGATTTTATTGAAAATCTTTTAGCTAATCCGCCGATTGAAACAACAGCTATTGTTGCTGATACAGCTTATCCTAAGATTACTTTGGCGCAAACGAATGATTTAGGCATTAATAGTTTGCTTGGCCGGGGAGAATCTAACTTTTCTGGTTCGCCAAAGAATAGGATTCATAATATCAAAACCGGAATAGCCAAGCTTAACGGAATAATTCTTGAACCAGGAGAAGAATTTTCTTTTAATAATTTCCTAGGGACAACTGAAGCAGAACAGGGATTCTTGCCGGAGTTGGTTATTAAAAAAGGCAAGCTGATTAACGAATACGGCGGAGGAGTCTGTCAGATTTCAACAACTTTCTTTCGCGCAGCAATCAATTCAGGGTTAAAAATAGTTGAACGGCAGAATCATGCCTTTCCAGTCGTTTATTATAATCCGCAAGGTTTTGACGCGACAGTTTATGATCCAAAGCCTGATTTGCGATTTATTAACAATACGCCAAATCATCTTTTGATTGAAGTCTTAATTCAAGGATATAAAATATTAGTTAATCTTTACGGAACAGAAGATAACCGGCAGATAGAAGTTAAAGGACCTTATGTCCTAGAAAAGAAAGAAGACGGCTCAATGAAAACCGTCTTGTATCAAAAAGTTTATCGAGATGACCAGTTAGATTTCGAAGATTCCTTTTATTCTAACTATGGGCCAATTCCTTCTGAAGAATAAAAAAATGCGTCCTCGGCAGGATTCGAACCTGCGGCCTTTGGCTCCGCAAGCCAACGCTCTATCCAACTGAGCTACGAGGACATTAAAATCTTAAATTGCGAGTTAAATTATCAACAAAAGATTCCTGATGTTTTCTCTCTGGCAAATATTGAAGTAAAATTCGGCGGACGTCAACTGGATTTACTTCGCCCAAAGGAACTTTAACATAGGGCATAATATTTTTCTTACTGCGCAGGCTTAATTCTTTTAATCCATAATTATCATAGAAAATCCAGAATGATTTTAAACTGTCAAAATTATATAAAGTCTTATTAACCTTAACTCCTTCAGCGCTAATTGCCAATGAAATTTCATTTGGCTTTTTTTGTCCATAAACAATTATAGAGAAATAGGCTAAGCCGATTAAAATAGCAAATATGAAATTTTTAGTCAATAAGGGCCAAATAAAAAGAATAGCAGCTAGCAAGCTAACAACTAAAAACCAAGATTTATTCTTGGGATAATATTCAAATTCTGGAGCTGACCACTTAAGTTCGTCTTGAGCCATGCGGCGAGAGAGGGATTCGAACCCCCGGTACTCTTTCAAGTACAACTGTTTTCAAGACAGTCCCATTCAGCCACTCTGGCATCTCGCCTTGCTATTGGCGGAGGAGGTGGGATTCGAACCCACGAGTCCGTGAGGACGCAGGTTTAGCAAACCTGTGCAATGCCACTATGCGACTCCTCCAGCTAATATTTATAATAACTTATTCTTTCTATTTCTTCAAGGTTTTACAAAAGGTTGATAAATTTGAATAATGTATCATAGAAAAATAAGGCTAAAATTGCCCTTAGGCCTTGACAAGAATTTACATGTGTGCTATAATTAAACCGTAAGATAAAAAGAGTTCAATGTAAGAGAGAGGCATTGAAACACACACACTAAGGTAATAAGTATTGTGGCGCTCTCTCAAACATTGAGAGCTTCACAATATTTATTACCTTTTTTTATTGGTAATAACGTTTAATAAGGAGATAGACTGGGAAAAAAGCTTAAGTCTACTTTGTTCCCAAAAATGTCCTTGTTATTACAGGACAACAGCACATTTAAAAAATTGAATATTGAATATTCTGGTTACCGTTATGGAGACTATGTATAGAGGTAGTCTTTGTAACGGTAATCAGAATTAACCCAGTTAAGGCCCGATTCCACATTGTGTGGAATGG
>CAZVUG010000001.1:0-1860 GCA_964629675.1 uncultured Candidatus Saccharibacteria bacterium | reverse complement strand
AATTTTTATTTTCGTGATGCCAACGAAAAAGATAAGTGCAATGGTTTGATAGGACCAGCTTGGATAATGGAAGCGCTACTTATTGCCTCAAAAGAATTGAACAGAAAGGACTTGTCTGATTTGGCTTCAGATATTCTTTCAATACATCGGTTTGATGGAAAATTAGGATTGTGGCACAGAAGAGAAATTAACGGGGAAATTTTACCGATAGATTGGACCTTTAATCATCAGTTATGGTTTGCGTCTGTAGGAAGTATGTTTGATAAAAAATTATATCCGGAAATTCACAGTCAAATAGAAATATTTATAAAAAAACTTCCTAATAATTTTGGTATTTATAAGAGCGGTTTAATTTGGCACCCGGTAGCAAAAAAAGGATTTAGCTGTAATGGATTGTTAAAATTGTTAGCACAACTAAGAATGACAAAAAATGATAAAAGGGAGGCAATTCATAAAGCAATAGGTTATCACCAATTTAACTTATATGCTTTTGCTATCTTGAAAGAAAATTATCCGGATTTATATTTTTGGCAGTTAAAGAATTTCAAAAAAGCCGTAGCATTTATTGAAAGCAAAGAATACGAACAAGGTTTAATCAATAATGAATTTGGATTTGATTATAATGTTGCAGGAATTGAAATGGCTTATATTTTGAAAACTTTTAAAAAAAATAGTGAAAAGTTACAAAAATACTGGCTAGAAAAGCAATTTAAGAGAAATTATAATTTTAAAAAAAGTATGCTTTGTAATAATACTGATGATTCCGAAACTCTTTCCGCTCGGATTTATGAAGCAACTAGACTAGATAATCTTGAGTTAAATTTGGTCCTAAAAGAACCTCTGGTTTCAGTTATTGTCCCTGTTTATAATGATGCTAAAAGAATAAAAATATGTGTTGAAAAATTACTGAACCAATCTTACCCTCAAGATAAATACGAAATAATAATTATTGATAATAATTCTTCGGATAATACAGTTAATGTAATAAAAAGATACCCTGTTAAAATATTATTTGAAAAAAATATTCAAAGTTCTTATGCTGCTAGGAATAAGGGTATAAAAGAGGCTAAAGGAGAGATCATTGCTTTTACTGATTCTGACTGCCAGCCCACTGAAGATTGGATTAAAAATGGAGTAGAGGCAATGTTTTTAGAAGGAGCTGGCCTAATTGGTGGAAAAGTCTCATTTATTTTTTCGGATCAAAAAGATCCTTTTGAAATTTATGATTCTATTAAAAATATGCAACAGAAAGATAAAGTTTCAAAGGGTCATGCGGCAACTGCTAATCTATTCGTTAGAAAGAATATTTTTGAAAAAATGGGATTTTTTCCAGAAAATGTTAAATCTGGCGGAGATGTCGATTGGACTAGTAGGGCTGTATCTAAAGGATTTTATTTGATTTATAAAAATACGGTAAGAGTTTTTCATCCAACCCGAAAAAAAAATGAATTACTTAGAAAGCAACTTAGAATTGGCTATGGGCAGGCCCCATTGTTAATAAAAAGGAGAGGAAAAATAGGAACCATTGCTTTGATCTTGCGAGATTTTTTTCCAAGTTTAAAATGGGGATATCAAAAAATTAGAAAAATGAATCCAAATCTTAAGAAAGTTAATTTACTAAGAGTCTATTTAGCTATTTGGATCTGTAATATATTCACAAGTTTTGGGAGAATTTTATATCTAAAGAATCTAATTTTTCTTAAAAAAAGAAAATAAAAATGATATTTGATTTTTAATAACAAAAAATTCTCAAATTTTAATTAATTTATAAACTTCTATATTCTCATTTTCCCAGATCTTCTTAAATTTTAAAAAATCAGGATGCTCCATTAGGGAGTTTTTTTTATCTTCAAATTCTTT